>JARYLZ010000085.1 GCA_029907355.1 Bacteroidota bacterium
GTACGAGGATACAGGGGACGGAGGGGTCGAAGGTGAGGGAAAGGTCGGGAAAAACGGCGGTCAGTTCGTCGAAAACGGTCTTCGGTTCGATCGGCATTCGAGGTATGCGGGTTGTGGGGCGAGGAGTCGGGGAGTTACGCAGCTTTCTTGTCCTTCGACTGGACCGTCGTGAAGGAACGCACTTTTTCCTGAAGGCGCATCCATGCTTCGAGAAGGGCCTCGGGACGCGGCGGACAGCCGGGAACGTAAACGTCCACCGGGATGACGCGGTCCACCCCCTTGAGGACATGGTACCCGTATTCCCAGTATGGACCGCCGCAGTTCGAACAGCTTCCCATGGAAACGACGTACCGCGGCTCGGCCATCTGCTCGTAGAGACGCTTGATGCGCGTGGCCATCTTCAACGTCACCGTCCCGGCTACGATCATCACATCGGACTGTCGGGGACTGGGGCGGGGGAGGACGCCGAAACGCATGATATCGTTGTGGGAGGCACTCGTCGCCATCATCTCGATGGCACAGCAGGCGATACCGAACGACATCTGCCACAACGAACAGAGCCGCGCCCAGTTCAATACCCCTTCGACCGTCGTGAGAACGATGTTGCGGTCTTCGAATTGGCTGTCGAGCAAACCCATAAGCGTATCGGGAATGAAAGTGGATGACAGGGGTCAGGACGCTTCCGCAGGTGCATGTTCCGCTTTTCCCGGTGCGGGCTGGCGCTCGGCAGTTCCCCGCGTCTCGATCAGCTCCGGCAAGCGCGGGATACGAGGCATCGGCCTCTGCCATTCCAAGTCCCCTTTCGCCCAGAGGTAGAAATCGGCGAGGAAAAGAATGGCGATGAAAATGGCTCCGGCGATGTATGCGGTCATCCCGTGTTTTTCGAAGACCACCGCCCAGGGGAACAAGACGACGAGTTCGACATCGAAGAGGATGAAAATCAATGCGATGACGTAGAAACGGATGTTGAACCGTACCCAGGGGGAACCGATGGGGTTCTCGCCGCATTCGTACGTCATGAGTTTTTCGGTCGTCCGGTTCCTCGGTGCGATAAGCCGAACGGCGATGAGCGCCCCCCCCACCAATACCGCACCGAGGAGGAAAAACACGAACGCGTAACCGAAGGATGTCAGCATGGATCAGGCCTGCCGGCGAAATGAACAATGTCCACCGAAATTATGAGTCCGGTGGGCGATTTCCAAACGAACGAACGCCGTGTCCTTCTCGTGCAGGCGTTCGCCGTCGATACCTCAATCCTCCGCGAATCCCTCCTCCGCTGCCAGAGGCTGGAGCCCGTTGAACGGGGGGTACTCGTCGATCAAGAGAAGCACATAGGCATTGAGTCGATACTGCCAAACGAAATACCGCTGCACCAGACCCCAGAGTCCCTCGGGGATACGGCCCCTGAAGAGCACGACCCAGAAGACGGCGAACGCCACGAACATCATGACGAACGAGTACCCCACACCGAAAAAGAACTGCGGGATGAGGATCAAACCGCGGAAGAGCGCCTGGAAGCGGTAGATTTTCTGGGGGTATTCGATTCGGATCCTCACAGGGTACAGACCTTCTTCACGGGAGTGGAAGGGAGGATACACGTCGGTGAGGAGTGAGGCGTACGCGCTGAGGCGCGTGACGTACCGGAGGTACCGAACGCCGAATTCCCAGGTCGGCCGCGGATTCCGCCCCACGACGATGATGGCACACAACGCCGCCAAGGACACCAAGCCCGCCGCAATGCTGTACAGGAGAACCCAGCCGAGATGCGGGAAAAGAAGGATCGGGCGGAGGAAAAGAAGGAGACGTGAACTTATTTCAGGCCGCTTGATGGATACTGTCGCAGGGTACATTGCCATCTGCCGTCCCGTGTTGTGATGTCGTCGTTATCGCCGAGAAGAGCCCTTCGTCACTTCGATTGCGGTCATGTGTAATGTTCCCACATTTCAAGAAACGATACCCTCCCTTTCCAGGGCATGGTGGGAAGCGAACGAGGATCGTAAATACCTCGTCGATCGCTTGCGCTGCGTAAATATATACATTCAGAATCTGTTTTCCCCGAAGGGGAAAGAACCCGCTTGAGCACGAACGTTTCCCGTCAGTCGAAGTCCCTTTTCTCCGCACGCTCTTCTCGATTGGGTATCACCCCTTCGCATCGATGAAATTCGCTATGTATCTCTGAACCTGCTTCCGACCCTGCGTGCCCTCTGCCCAGAAAGGAACCTGCTTCCCCTCACAATACCAGCGTACGGCGCAGAAAGGTAAATACGATCGTTTCTCGATGAACGGCTCATCTCTCGAACCTTCCGAAGTCGAATAAAAAACCAGCCGCATTGAGGAGGGGAGATGCGGCTGGTTTGTGGAACAGTGAATGCAAAAGCAATATAATATCACATTTCCCTTAAAGCAAGAGTTTAGAAAAAAATTGCTAACTCGTTGATATATATAATGATTTCCCCTATATCTCTATTTGCAAAGCGGTTTTAATCAAGTTCGAGGCGGACTGTTCGTTTGTCGGGAGTTTGTCGAGCGCTTTTCGAATCGCTTTCTCCGCATTCTGTTTCGAGAAGCCGAGGGTGACGAGTGCAAGGATCGCCTCGGAACGCGCATCCGATGTCCCCTGCACGCTTACCGGGATTCCTATCCCCGGCTCCTTCGCGAAAGTGTCGCGCAGTTCGAGGATGATCCGTTCCGCAGTTTTTCTCCCGATGCCCGGTATGCTCGTCAAAGCGGAGATGTCCGAGGCGGCTACGAGTTCCCGCAGTCGCGTGGGTCCGCAACCGGAGAGGATGTTGAGCGCCGTCCTCGTCCCGATTCCCGTGATACCTTGCAAGAGGCGGAACATGGACCGTTCGTCTTCGTCGAGAAAGCCGAACAACTGGAGAGCGTCATCGCGCACGTGCAGATGGGTGAGGAGTTCCACCTCGCTGCCGGGGGTGGGAAGTTTTTCATACGTCTGAAGGGTGATCGCGACGGCGAACCCGACACCACCGACGTCCACGATCGCGGATGCGAAATCCTTGCGAACGAGTTTCCCTCGGATGGAGGCGATCATTTCCGAATCCGTTCGGGGTGCGCCGCCGTGAATTCCGCCCACGTGACCGGCCGTCCACTCGCATGAGCACCGGACCGCCACGCATGGCATATCGCGACCGCGAGCCCGTCCGCTTCGTCCGTGCGGTGGAACCCTGCGCGCAGGCCGAGGACTTTCTTTACCATGTACGCGATCTGATGCTTGGCCGCAGCTCCGTTCCCCGTCACCGCCTGTTTCACTTCGCGCGGCGAATACTCGTGGACGGTCAAACCGCGATGTGCAGCCGCGAGGATCGCTACACCCCGCACCTGGCCAAGCTTGAGCGTCGACTGCACGTTCTTTCCATAGAAAGCCGTCTCGATACAGAACACGTCGGGGTGGGACCGGTCGATGACGTCGATGAGCAGGCGGTAGATGGCGGCGAGGCGATCGGCGAACGGCTCGCCGGCGCGCATGGCGATCGCTCCGCTGTCGACGCGCCGGACCCAACCGCCGCACGTGTCCACCACACCGTATCCGGTGATGATGGAACCAGGGTCGACGCCCAGGATCCGCATCTCCGTCACCTGTTCAGCGATTCCATGACTTCCGTGTCGATGTCGAAGTCGGCGTACACGTTCTGGATATCGTCATGCTCCTCGAGCGCTTCGACGAGCCGCAGCACGGCTTCTGCTTCCTTCCCGACGACCTTCATCGTTGTCTTGGGGACCATCTGGATGGAAGCCTCGGTGATGTTCAATCCTTTTTCGAGGAGGGCGGCGCGAACCGTTTCGAAGTCCGTCGGGGCGGTGTAGATCTCGTAGCTGTCGTCTTCGGTTTGCAGGTCCTCTGCCCCGGCATCGAGCGCGATCATCATCATATCTTCCTCGGAGCGGTCTGCCGGCACCGTGATGACGCCTCGACGCTCGAATTTCCATGCGACCGCGCCGGTCTCCGCCAGGTTACCGTGGTTCCTGCTGAAGATATGGCGGAGTTCCGACACGGTACGGTTGCGGTTGTCCGTGATCACCTCGACGAGGAATGCGACACCGCCCGGTCCGTAGCCTTCGTACATGACTTCTTCGAACGCCTGCCCTTCCAGCTCTCCGGTCCCGCGCTGGATAGCCCTCTTGATGTTGTCGGCGGGCATGTTGGCGCTTTTCGCCTTCTCGATGGCCAGCCGGAGCCGGGGGTTCCCCGCCGGGTCCCCACCGCCGTTCCGTGCCGCGATGGTTATTTCCTTGATGATGCGGCTGAACAGCCGCCCGCGCGCGGCATCCTTCGCGCCCTTCGCGCGCTTGATCGTCGCCCACTTCGAATGGCCGGACATGCAGGTTCCTCCGTTGGTTATTCGATGGTGTTACAATCCGTCGTTTCCTCGTAAGTCTCCGCCGTCACGGGGACGCCTTCGTCGATTTCCCGCCGTGTGCGGGAATCCTCCGCAGGACGAAGGTCGCGGACTCTGAGCTGGATGAACACGTTTCCGTTCCAGGTATTTTCCTCGACGCTGTAGAGCATGTCGATGGGCTTAGAGCCGCACTCGTCGAGACGGCATCCGAGGTTGAAGCCGATGGCGTCGAAGATGACCCCGTCCTGCCGCACCTTGAGCTTGAGGTGATCGCGACCGACGATGCGCGGCGTGCCGAACACCTCGAGGTTCCGGCCGAGGAAGACGGGGCGCATGTTGCCGGGTCCGAACGGGGCGAATTGCTTCAGGATGCGCACGAACCGAGGCGTGATATCCACGAGCCGGAGGATGGCGTCGGCGGTGATCTCGTGGCGGAGCTGGTCCTCGCTCAACATCTCTCGCGCGATGGAGCGGAATTTCTCCCGGAATGCGGGGATATTCCCCACCTCGATAGCGAGACCCGCCGCGTACTTATGGCCGCCGAACTGGATGAGCAGATCCTCGCAGCGGCGAAGAGCTTCGTAAATATTGAAGTGGACGATGCTCCGGGCGGAGCCTTTCGCCACCCCGTCCACCGTCGTGAGGAGAACGGTGGGGCGATAGAATTTTTCGACGAGGCGGGATGCGACGATGCCGATCACGCCGGGATGCCATTCCGGGTTGTGCAGAACGAGAGGACTGTTGAGGTCTTCGGCGAGCTGGTCTTCCGCTTCCAGCATGGCCTTGCGGAAGGTGGCCTCGTCGATCTCTTTCCTGTTGCGGTTCTCGTCTTCCAAGACGGCGGCGAAGCGTCGGGCTTCTCCGTGGTCTTCCGCGATCAGCAGGTCAATGGCCCGGTTCGCGTCGCCGAGACGGCCGGCTGCATTGATCCGCGGCGCCATCACGAAGACGATCTGCTGGGCGGTGAGGTTCCCGAATTGGAGATTGGCGGATTCCATCAGCGCCCGAATCCCCGGCCTGGGCTGCTCGTTGATCTGTTTCAGGCCGTGGTAAACGAAGATGCGGTTCTCGCCGATCAACGGGACGATATCCGCTGCGGCGGCGATGGCGACGAAATCGAGATACGTGTATACCTCCTCTTTCGTCCCGAAATACTCTCCCAGTCCCTGGAGGAGCTTGAACGCCACGCCCGCTCCCGAGAGGTACTTGAACGGGTACAGGTCGCCGGGTTTGAGGGGGTCGAGGACGGCATACGCCGTCGGAATATCGCCGCCCGGTTCGTGGTGGTCGCAGATAATGACATCGATACCGCGTTCCTTCGCGTGCGCGACCTGTGACACCGCCGTGATCCCGCAGTCGACCGAGATCATGAGCGTCACGCCCCGTTTCGCGGCATATTCGATGCCCGTCTCCGAAATTCCGTACCCTTCCGTCATCCGGTCGGGGATGTACACCTCCACGCGGCAACCGAGTCGCTTGAGGAAGAGGTATAACAGGCTCGCGCTGTTCGTGCCGTCGACATCGTAATCGCCATACACGAGGATGTTCTCCCCGTGTACGTTGGCACGGACGATGCGTTCCACCGCCTTCTCCATGTCGTGCATGAGGAAGGGGTTGTGCAGCTGTTCGAGCGACGGTCGGAAGAAGTTCTTCGCAGTATCGTAGTCCCCGATCCCGCGGGAAATCAAAATCGAGGCTATGACATCGGGGACATGAAGTTCCTCGCCGAGGCGACGCACGTTCTCCGGGTCCCCGGGGGACCTGAGACTCCATCTTGCGTCCATGATGGGTTCCTTTTTTCTATGTTCAAAAACACATTCGCAGTCGGTTTAGCCGTCATAGGGTATGGAGGAAAAATCAAAAGCCCGCGTCCGCCTATAAGCCGAATTCTGTCTATCCCGCGCCTGGCGGGACGAGGCAGCCATTTCTCTTGATGCCGCGTTGCCGCGGCATTCCAGCGACCTACCCGGACGTCTCCCGCGGTTGCGGGTCCGCGCGGGCCACGCGGTCTGTCGAAGACGTCCTGCTTGGTCTTGCTCCGGATGGGGTTTGCCAGGCCGGCCTGTCTCCAGGCCGCCGGTGCGCTCTTACCGCACCATTTCACCCTTACCTGCGGTTGAATACCGCAGGCGGTGTCTTTTCTGTTGCACTTTCCGTCGCCTTGCGGCGCCCGGATGTTATCCGGCATCCTGCCCTGTGGAGTTCGGACTTTCCTCCCCGACAGTGTCGAGGCGGCTGCCCGGCGGGCGCGGGCCCGAGTCACCTGTCGATGCGGGTTTCCCCGGCCAGCTCCTCCGAGATGAGGATACGACCGCAGTGCTCGCATACGTACAGCTGGTTGTTCCGTTTGATCTCGAGGATCTTCTGCGGCGGGACCACGTTGTAACAGCCGCTGCAGGATCCCCGCCGAATGGGTGCGACGGCGCGCACCTTCGCGTTCCGGATTCGCGTATACAGTTCTTGCTCCGTGCGGGGGATCTTCCCCCACACTTCGTCGCGCAGACGCATCAACGAATCCTCTTCCTCCGCCGTCAGCGCGAGGATGGCTTTCAACTCCTCGTTCTTCTCGTCCAGGACTTTCACGAGCTCCTCGAGCTGCGCTTCGTATTCCTTCTTCTTCTCGCGGATCACCTCCGCTTCCTCGATGAACATCTCGATCTCTTCCTCGTAGCGCCGGATCGTCTCCTCCGCCATCTCGATCTCCCGGCTCAAGGCGTCGTACTCGCGGTTGGTGTGAACGTGGAGCTGCTGGGACTTGTACCGCTCGATCTTTTCGAGGAGTTCCAGCGTCTCCATCTCTTTCCGTTGCCGCTCGAGCGCACCTGTTTTCAGGGCGGCTTCCGAATCGTCGATCTTGGTGCGCAGTTCTTTCGCATCCGCTTCCAGTTTCGTCACCGCTTCCGGTAATCCCATGCGCTGCTCGCGGAGTGCATCGAGTCTCATATCGACCAGGTGAAGCATGTATATCGACTGGAGCTTATTTCTCAAGGGGTCTCCTGCATATAAGGGAACATTCGTACTGCATTCGTCCTCGTCTCCACGGGAAAGATACCAATTTCCGCGCTCGATAGAAAACGGTTGCGACGGAGAACATCCACGCAGAGACCGAGGAACACTTGCTCCGTCTCGTAGTGGCCGGCATCGACGATCAGCATCCTTTCCCCGTATTCCCGGAAAACATGGTATGAAAGATCCGCCGTGACATAGGCATCCGCCCCGGCCGAGGCAGCGGCATGGAGCGACGAGGCCCCCGCTCCGCCGCAGAGCGCCACGTGTCTCACCGCCCCTCGCCTCTCCCCTGCAGAAACCCGGAGCACCGCTGCGTCGAGCGCACGCCGTACATGTTCGAGAAAATCCTCGACGGGAAGGGGAACACCCAGTTCACCCACTGCACCCATACCGAATGTCGCTCCCGAACGTTCCAACTTCATCGTGGAGAGGGCGGACAGGGCATCACCCACCCGAAGTTCCAGTTCACGGCATACATCCATGCTGCGCCAGACCGGGATCTCGAGGACGATCACGCCGCGCTCGCTGTCCCCGCTCTCCCGGCAGGCGTGCACGCCGCTTGCCTGCAAGGAACGCACGATGCCGGCACGTTGTTCCCGGGGAAGTTCCACGAGCGCTTCGATGCGCTGCCACATCCCTTCGGCGGGCTGAAGAGGGCGGACATTCGTCAACGCCAGTCGCCCGGCGAGTGCAGCGTTGACACCCCCCTCCGTAGCATCTGCGTTCGTGTGAACGGCGAGAAGGGATATACCCTGCCGAATGAGCTCCGCGATGACGGCGCCCTCACCGCTGTCCGTGCGAACCGTTCGCACGGGATGGAACATTAAGGGGTGATGCGTGACGATCAGATCCGCATTCCGTCGCCGGGCTTCGTCCACGACGTCGAGCGTGACATCGAGCGTCACGGCGATGCCATGAACCTCCGCCGCCGCGGATCCGACGAGAAGACCGATATTGTCTTTCTCCCATGCCAGCGCCGGCGGGGCCCATTCTGCGAGAACGTTTGCGATATCGGCGACGGTCGGCATCCGGGAAATGCACTCAGTACGGCTTGTGCGTGTTCACACACCGGCCCTGCCGATGCGCACCTTTCCCTCCTTTCACGCCATCGCCCTGCCGGTTCATGGTTGCCGCACTCGACCTCCCGCGGTGTTCGTGGAGCAGAAGGGAGTCGAACCCTCGACCTCTACAATGCGAATGTAGCGCTCTCCCAGCTGAGCTACTGCCCCATCACTTGCGAAAGTAGCGAAGAGCCGGTGAAGAACCAAACGAGCGGGATTAGCACGGCACGCTCGCGCGGCTCGAAGGTGTGCCTTTTTACCCTTCCGAACATGAATCCTTTCGAAACGGAAGGAACGAACGGCAGACATTTCATCACTACCCCCCCCGATATCCCTCAAACCCGCTGTTATGTAGCGAAAGCCTGACGAGTGAGAACGGTGTATGAGCAACACTCGGAAAACGACACCCAGATAAAAATATCCTTTCATTTCTCATTCCCGGTCAGGAACGACAGAGGCCGATTGTCTTACTCATGTAGTCACGCCTGAATCCTCACACCAGGAAAGACGTTATATGGCGCTCATACACGAACGGCGAAGAGGGTGTACGATCCTTTTGACGGCCGCTTGCCTTTCGTTGGCGGTTGCCGCTTCCGCCCTCCAGGCACAGCCGGTCATCAACTTCAAGCGCATTGCCAACATCTGGCCGATGATCGACTTGTATTTCTCGGTCGAATGCAGCGGCACACCGGTGCATTCGCTCGGTAAACAGGCCGTCCGTGTCGCGGAAAACGATTTGCCCATCGACGATTTCACACTCCACTGCCCCGACCCGTCCGTTCACTGCCCCGTTTCGACCGCACTCGTGTTCGATGCGAGCGGAAGCATGGCGGGGGCAGGCAACTCGGGCGCGAAAGCGGCCGGCCACGCTTTCATCGATCTCATGGACGGCATGTCGGACGAGGCGGCCGTCCTCTGGTTCGGGTCCGTCGTTACCGTTCGGCAAACGATGACCCGCGACAAGGATCTCCTCCACGCGGCGGTCGATTCCCTCCCTGCGGCAGGAGGGTCGACGCCGCTCTGGAACGCTATCTCCATGGGCATCATGACCCTCGTCAATTACGAGACGAACCCGTGCTACGCCCTCATCGTGTTGACGGACGGGGGGGATAACGCCTCTTCCACCACGCCGGCCGAAATCATCTCGCTCGCGGTCAGGGAACGCGTGCGGGTCTTCACCATCGCTTTAGGGGTCGTGTTCAATGCGGCCGTCCTGCGCAACATCGCCGATATGACGGGCGGCGCATACTATGAAGTGAACAACGCCGCACAATTGCCGGCGATATACGAAGGGATCTTCTCGCTCATCTCCGCCGGCTTCCGTGAATGCCGCCTGACGTACGAGTCGAAGTGCATGGACGGCGGCACGCGGGACGTCGCACTTTCCGTTTCCGGCCTCTGCAACGGGACGGACTCGAAGATCAAGAGCTACAAAGCGCCGAAAGACACGTCGACATTCATCCCCCTGACCTTCCGACTCGGTCGAACCATCGTGCGTGGCGGCGGCGAAGCCGCATTGCCCCTCGAGTTGGCAGACCCGCTTTCCCGCGATCTCCTCTATCCCCTCACGTTCACGCTCCAACACGACAGAACCGGCCTCCGGTTCGCGCGCATCACAGCACCGGAAGGGAGCCTTCTCCACGGGGTCCCCATACAGTCTTCGACCCTGCCCGGAGGGGTGAACGTGTGGACGACGGGCAGAAAAATCATCGAAGTCCCGAGTGCCCCCGCCTTGATGGCGGAACTGCATTTCCGGGCGGACGACCCGGAGGGGAAAGACACGATCCGCAATCCCGTCCGGTTCACCGCCTGGACATTCGCAGCAGGATGTTTCCGGCCGGTCCTCGCCGACGGCGAAGTCCTCGTTATTCCTCGGATCCCCGCAATCACCTGCGAACTCGATGCCCCCCGCGAAGTGACCTGGAATCGGATGTCGAAGGACTATGTCCCGAACCCGTTCGCCGTCTCGATGACCGTGGTCAACACGGGCGACCGTGAGGCGCGGAATGCACGGTTTCGTATCGACTGGAAGACGGAAACGGGTGGGGAGAACAATCCTGCCGACCTCGTGCTCGTCTCCCCTGGGGACCGAGTCCAAAGCGGGAGTCCCCCAACGGTGTACCCTTCGGACAGTTCGCGGGCATCCTGGGATATCCGCGTGAACCGCAGGATGAAGGGTGACTCGATACGGATATGCGTCACGGGCGCTTTCGACAACGACGACTCGCTCACGTGCTGTAAGACCGTCTGGGTGCCTCCCGCCGACCCGGTGCTGAGGTGCTCCGTATGGATTCCGCCGATTCGCTTCGACAGTGCAAAGCAACAATACGAACCGATGCCGTTCACTGTCTCGGCAAGGGTGTGGAACGAAGGGGGGAAGAAGACGGACACGGTGTTCGCACGGATCGTCATCCCCTCTCAACTCCAGCTATACGGACCTGACGCGCCGAATCGAACCACGAAGAAAACCATTCCGGCGATGCTCGCCCCGGGCCAGGTTGGGGATGTTGACTGGCTGTTATGGCACCCCGTCACCATCACGAACAAAGAGTACACGGTGGGCGTCTGGGTGTATACAGCCAACGGGGATTCCTCGTATTGCGAGGCGAAGGTGTCCATCCCCTGGATCGACGGTCCGGTTTTGAGCCCCGTATGCACCGCTCCGGACTCCCTCCATTTCAACGAGACGCGTAAGGCGTATGAGCCGAAGCCGTTCACGGTGCGCTTGGCTTGCACGAACGTCGGTCCTGTGCCTGCGGCGAACGTGACCGCGTTCTTGTACCTGCCGGCAAACGTCGAGCTGGCCGACAAGTCGGAACCCCTGCACAAGCCGTTCCCAAGCCCCCTGGACAAGTGGAAAGCCGGCGATCCCGTGCCGTCCGTCACATGGAACCTGCAATACACGAAAAAGACGCCGTGTACGATACCCCTCGATGTGAAGTTCGTCGTGGGGGGAACGGATTCGACAGGCATACCGACCGACTCCGCGGAATCGGTGTGCCGGATAGTCGTCCCGGGACGGCCTCCCTCCGTCTCGGCGCTGGGCCGCACGGCGTTCTGCGAAGGGGACTCGGTCACCCTCGTCGCCGATGAAGGCTATGATGAGTACCTCTGGTCCAACGGCGACACGGCGCGCACGACGGTCGTGCGGGTATCCGGTTCCTATAGCGTCACCGTTCGCAATACCGACGGATGTTCCGGCACTTCACAACCGGTGCAGGTAAGCGTCCTCCAGCGACCGAAACCCTCGATAAACGCGCTGGGGCCTACGTCGTTCTGCGAAGGGGACTCGGTCACGCTCGTCGCGGATGATGGCTACGACGAGTACCTCTGGTCCAACGGCGACACGACACGCACGACCGTCGTGCGAACGGCAGGGTCCTACACGGTCACCGTGCGTCTCGCGGGCGGCTGCAGCGGCACTTCCCAACCG
>JARYLZ010000086.1 GCA_029907355.1 Bacteroidota bacterium
CGTATGGATGCAAGAACAACCTTCAGTTCATCAGCCGAGAAGTACACTGGCGTTCTCTGCGGCGGGGACGGTCTCTTGATGGATCGAAAGGGGTTGTTGTCGATGTACGATCACTCCTTGGCTTTCTCGAACATCGAAGCCAACGCGAAGAAGTTTTTACCCACCGTCCACTTCGATGCTTCGTCCTGCTTCTGCGTGAGAATGTGTTCGAGATACCGTGAGTCGATCTCACGGGGCTTCCTGTTTCCCAGGAGTCGGACGAACTCGCGCGAAGCGGTCTGGAAGTGCTTCTGCGTCGAAGGGCGATGGACACCAGCGAAGAACGACATGAACGCTTCAACAAAGGTGCTGAAGCTGACATTCTTCTTTGGATGCTTCCTCTCCTCATCGAACTCCATCTTGAAGCGTGTGAGATATCCGAGCGCATCGGTTTTGTTCTTGCACTTCGTGGAGCGTTTGACCCGACGACCGCTTTCATCGGTGTACCACAGATACCAGTAACCGTTGGCGCGTTTGGATAAGAACGTAGGGTCTTCTGCCGCTGTGTTGGTCGCAGTGGTGGTGACCATTGGGGCGGGATTTCGTTGCGTGGGTCGCTGGAAAACCTTGATAATCCTTGGAGAGGGTTGTCGTGAGAGAACTCGAAAACCGTTATACCCGTTTCGGGTATCGAGAGTTCGAATCTCTCCCTCTCCGCAATAAGGAAATGGGATCTCCCACGCACTGAGCGGAACCGGATCGTAAATGTCCCGGGCGCATGGACGATCCCCTTCGATATTCCTCCTGCCCTGCAGGCATAGCATTTTCGTACGCGATTCTCGTTGATCGGATCGCGCAGGTGCCGTATTATAAGCGGAATTCCTGCATTTCGGGATGTTGCCCTTCCGTGCTCCGTTGCGTATGTGAAAAGCGCGAAAGCCTGATTTGATATCCCTTAAAAGAGAGCAGAGACCATGAATTTTCACTGGGGAAGGACCAAAGGCCTCTCGTTTCTCCTCGTGAGTTGCATCTTCACGTGTTTCGCACAGGACGAGACGGCCTTTCGGAAACTGCATCAGCTCGACGCGGAGAAGGCACGTGTCGACAGGGTCCTTTCGGAATACCCGTGCAAGACGATTCCCGATATGCTCGACGGGAGCTCCATGTTGACGGCTGGCGAGGGGGAATCGCTCCTCAAGGCTATTCTCGACAACCGGAGAAGACTCGCCTCGGACGAGGAACGCCTTGAACTCCTTCGTTCCATACGGGAGAAACGCTTCGATATCGACGGCATCGTGATCGCCCGAAGCGGCGGCTATACGATCGTAGAGACCCGAGACGGTTTCTTCGCCTTGGCAGGCAAAAACCGTCGCGGGGAGCGTCTCACCGTACGCATCGAGACCGACAGGAAATCCATTTCGTTCCGCGCAGGAGGCAGGCACGGTATCGCTCAACTCTGCCATCTCGTGGATCCGGCGAATGAAGCGTCGGAGTGGGAAAAAACCCGCGCGAAAAGAGATGGAGAGCTGGCTTCGCTGGACTCGCTCTGCCGCAGGCTTCACAGCTCCGTCGAGAAAACGTTCCGAGCGCTGGAACGCGATATCCTCATGCAGCTCCATGAAACCGCGGACAACCATGCAGCATCGGGGAATCATCTGCAAGCGTTCCGCTGCGACTCGGCGGTTCACGCCCGAATGCCATCGGTGGTGAGCGCCGATGCGCTCCGCTCAAGGAAAGCGGCTTGGTATCTGGCGGAAGCCGAGCGATCCCGCCTCGCCTCGGACACACCGGGAGAAATCCGATGGCTCGCCGACCTCCTGGCCCTTGTCCCCGACACCGCAACGGCGGAACGTCTCCGTGCGGCCATCGACCGGCTGGCAAGCGATACGAAGCGAGAAACGAACGAAAACAAGATGCCGCTTTCCGGGTCTATCGGTCTTCTGGGACAAGCGGCGAAGGCCGTCCACGATGTCTCGGCCTCATCACTGCCGATGGGAATGACCGCACACCTCGGTCTTCTCTGCCGTTCACTCGCCGCAGCGGCGGATGCGGCATTGCGCGAGGACATTTCCCGGCGGGCGCTGCTCATCCCTCCATCGGTTGAATGGACAGGGAACACGTTGCGGAAAACGCCGGGTCTCGGTCTCTATTCTTTCTCCGAGAAAGACCAGTTTCTCCGACTTCTCACATGCTGGCGAGAAGAACCCGACGCGTACGTCTCCCTCTCCCACTATGGGTTGACACCTGCCGCGGAGGAAGACGTGAAACGCAGCGAGGATTTCCTTCACCGCTACTCCCCCTTGACGGCTTCAGAGACGAAACGCCTCGCGTCATGGGACAAGCGGACGATATTCACACTGAATAATAACCTGTATGGAACATTGCTCCGGGAGGATCTCTCGCGCCGACCATCATTTTACGAGCAACTCGAAACCAAACAAAACGAATACATCGGGAAGGCCCGACAAGCCGGTGCGACACCAGCGTATGGGAGCATTGTCGCCATTTTTTCCGCGCTGGCCGAGTATCAGGATTTCGGCTGGTCGCCGCCGAATTCCGGCGACATGCGTCTTTTCGAACACCTCGCACTCGGCGGCGGCCGCTTGACGCTCGGCTATAACCTCAGGTCATTCCACGTCTTTCTTTCCGCATCGTACCTTCGCTCATTCCTCCGCGAAATCTATGGCGCGCGGAATGCCGATCGCACCCTCTTCGAGCCTGTTTCGAAAAATGAAGCCGAAATCGCGCGGGCCGGTTTCGGAATCAGTTATCATTCGTTCTCCGTCGAGTGCGGCATGGCGAGCGTAAAGGGGCGGTACGATTTCCGAGAAGGGCACACAACCATACCGTACGAGCTTTCCGAACAGGACATCTACACCTGTGCGGGTTTTACGACGGAATACATGACGATATCGTTCGGGACCACGTTCCCGATGGGGACACCCACCGGCTTGTACATCGCGAAAGGGAATATGTTTGCAAACGCCGCGCTCGGTTTCCCGGTCACGTTGTTCAGGTTTTACTGACTTCCGCCTTAACCCCCAGTTCCCATCGGGGCTTTCGACATCGAACTCTCGTCTTGTTTCGCGGTATAAACATTCGGGAGAACACCCATCCTCGGAAGGAGCACACCATGCGCAAGGGATACCTTCTGGCCGCTCTCCTGCTCGTCGTGTCGCTGAAAGCACAGGACCACCGCGGACGTCCCGTTCGCCTCGGCCCGAACGTCAACTCGTCAGCGGAAGAAATTCACCCCATCATCAGCCCGGACGGCAAAACATTGTATTTCGTGCGCGGCGGCCATGCACAAAACATAGGATTTCGCTGGAACCCTCGCGACCAGGACGCATGGTACTCGAAAATGGGGAACGACGGCGAATGGGGGCCCGCGAGAAACATGGGACCGCCGATCAACAACAGGTATCATAACTCTCTTGCAGGAATCACGGGCGACGGGACACAGGCGATTGTCCTCAATTATTACCGCGAAGGAGAACCGATCGAGAGTGGGTATTCCTGGACACGGCTCTCGAAGAAGGGATGGAGCATGCCGATAGGGATAGATATCATGGGTTTTTCGGAAATCTCCGTTGGGCCATCGGTTTCCCAATGTCTTTCGGAAGACGGCAAGACGATCGTGTTCAGCGCATCACGGAACCGGGATGACACGAATCAGAACCTATACGTCACTTTTCACGTGGCGGGGTCCGAGTGGAGTCTCCCTCAACCCCTGGTCGATTTGAACACGGACGACGATGAGATATGCCCGTTTCTCGCAGCGGACGGGAAGACGCTCTATTTCAGCAGCGACCGAAAGGGGGGATACGGAGATGACGACGTGTACATGGCGCGCCGCCTGGACGACAGCTGGGAGAGCTGGTCCGAGCCGGTGAATCTCGGCCCTTCCGTCAACACCGAAGGGGCGGACATGTACTACACGATCCCTGCTTCGGGGCGGTACGCATATTATGTTTCATCTGCGGAAACGGGAAACCTCGACATATACCGGATCGAACTCCCGGAATCCATGCGTCCCCTGCCGGTAGTTCTGATCACGGGCCGTATCTACAACTCGAAAACGAAAAAGCCCATCGAGACGGAAGTCGTTTACGAGTCTCTCGCAGACGGTACGCGCGTGGGAAGCGTCAAGTCCAACCCCCTGACCGGCATGTACCAGATCATTCTCCCAAGCGGAAAACTCTACGGATTCTATGCGAACGCCGAGGGCATGTACCCGGTCTCGCAGAATATCGATCTCAGGGGCTTGGATTCGTACCGCGAGATCCGGCGGGACCTTTCCCTCACACCGATCGAGCAAGGCGCCACGATCACGCTCAACAACATTTTTTTCGATTTCGATAAATCCGATCTGCGCAGCGAGTCGAAACCGGAAATCGACCGCTTGATTGCCCTCCTCGAGGCATCCCCGTCCATGCGCGTTCAACTCAACGGGCATACCGACAATGTCGGGACGGTGGAATACAACCGGAAGCTTTCGGAAAACCGGGCGAACGCTGTGCGCGAGTACATCCTCACCCACAGCACGGTGCGCAGCGACCGCGTTACGACCAAGGGGTTCGGTTTCACACGGCCGGTGTCGCCGAACGACGACGAGGAAGGCAAGCAGAAGAACAGGAGAGTGGAATTCCTGATCCTTTCGAAGTAACCCGGCCATGTTCAATCGGTTCGATACCGGGGGTGCCGGTTTTCTTCTCTGCTCGATCCTGCCGTATCCATGAGAAGAAAGATGTGAATGGAGTTTGTCCCATCAAGCCGAACGCACTCTGAGGAAGGGGGTCGTGTCTCGGGGCTACGCCCCCGCAGCGAAACGGCCACTGTTCCTCTCAACGAGAGGCATCAAAGGCCATTCAGGATTCGAGCGGGGAAAAAGCCCCCTGTCCATTTATGCATTCTATCTTATGGATCAGGGATCCTGCCGGCACAACACAGTCTTTCGCCCTTGGGTGCTCCACTCGCTTTCCAGTATCAGCCCCACCTTCCCATACCCCGGAACAACGAACATTTTATCCTTCGCTACGACGACGTTGTTACCTGACCAGTCCAATTCTCCGTCATGTTCCCTTTTGACCCGTCGATACGACCCGATCTGTTCGAATCAACACCGCTCCGTGTTACCATGGGAACCCCGCGACTCGAATTCTTGTTTCATTGCATCATGCATTCTTGAACCCATCATCATCAGGAAAGGATCGACACCATGGAAACGACCCCTCCACTCCCCATGCCGCGCATCGGCGACCCTGCGCCACCCTTCACCGCTGCAACGACGCAGGGAACCATCAATTTCCCGGCGGATTATGCCGGCAGCTGGGTGATTCTCTTCAGCCACCCGGCGGATTTCACCCCTGTCTGTACCTCGGAGTTCATGACGTTCGCAAGCATGGAAAAGCAGTTCGAGGAAGCGAACTGTAAGCTCGTCGGGCTCTCGGTGGACGGTCTCTACAGCCATATCGCATGGCTCCGTACCATCAAGGAGAAAATCGAGTATCGCGGAATGAAGAACGTCGAAGTGCGTTTCCCGCTCATCGAGGACATTACGATGGAAGTGGCGAAACGCTACGGCATGATCCAACCGGGCGAGAGCAGCACGAAGGCCGTGCGCGCCGTGTTCTTCATCGACCCCAAGGGAATCATTCGCGCGATCATCTACTACCCATTGAGTTTGGGACGGAACTTCGACGAGCTGTACCGTGTGCTGATCGCCCTTCAGACAGCCGACGCGTTCTCCGTCGCTACGCCTGCGGACTGGCGGCCGGGCGACGACGTCATCGTCCCGCCCCCGGGCAGCTGCGGAACGGCACAGGAGCGCATGGAAAGCAAGGACATCACGTGTTATGACTGGTTCTTCTGCACCAAACCGCTGGACAAGGGAACCGTCATGAAGACGGTGCTCAAGAAGAAATAATCCCCACACGGTACGGCCGGTGAAAAGCCCCGGCGGCGTTCCATAACTAAAGGATCGCCGCCGGGTTTCGTTTAACCCGAACGAGAACGATCTCGGGCAGCGGAAAGGAAGCGGATGTTTTCATTCCCCTTTTCCATTCCCCTATCCACTGTGGGCTGTAGAGTGAAGGGAGACGTGCGGCGGGTGGAGCCGGAAAAACCTCGTCGGCGGATCTCCGTTTCAACGGCGTTCGAACCAGAAGGTATCATGACCCGGTTCGAAGACCGTCAGGAGGTCGGTCTGGCCGCCTCTATTCCTGCCTGCTGTAACCATACATCCCCCAACCGGCGAGATCCCCGATGCCGTAGCAGGTCCAATCCCCGGTCATCACGGCCGACTCCTCTCCGCCTTTCGAAAGCAGGACCTTATCCTTGAAATAGGCCCCGTACTGCGCCTTGTGCTCGATGGGTCAAATGAAGCCGAATTCTATGCGGATCCATGGTTATCCAAGTGAAGCGGGAACGTTTTTCACGCGACACGCCCGTCGTCTTCTCGTCCCTTTGGTGGGCATACTTGACATCGATTTTCACCGCGAACCTCGGGTCTTCCGGTTTTCCGTCCTGGACCCAGACTCTTCAGGAAAGGCTCTGTTCCGAGTTCGCCTGTGAATGATGGAGATAAGTCCCATCGTCATCATCGCCGACGAGGAAGCGTATCTCGGGGACCGAGAGAAGATCGTTGGGCTGAATAAAGCGGGGGAAAAAGGACACGCGGAGAATTTTTCCTTAGACAGGAAAAACCCCAGCGCGAATGCACCGAATTCCTTCAACTCCACGAAACGATCCGCCAATTCTTTCATGCGGAGATTCGTCTGTTTCTTCACCACAATGAGTGGAGAAGGGTGTGGATCTCTTTCGTCATAAAATCCCAACGGTCGAGTTCTCCCGCTCTTTCATATCAAACGAGATCCACCCCTCGCGTCCCGAAGCAACGAACACGGCTGCATCCGCATGCCGAGGGGGAACATCGCCTTATCCGGGAGATAATGGACATTGTTGAGAAGAGAAGAATAAGAAAGCCCCCGAGGATCCATGCCGAAAGCGGGAGCGGTACCGCGAGAAAGGTGCACGCGGTATGGAGGAAGATTGAATCATGGTGAATCCTTCGAGAAAATGCATGAGATCGTTCGACGATATGAAAAACATGGAAACACAGCGATGCACATGTGCGACACACTGCTCGGTCGACACGCATCAGAGTGCAATCCCACACCTGCACGACATCCACGCGGGATCGATGAATCGCGTGTTCATTTGTGCCCGCTTTCCCTTTGCCCATGAATGCGTACCCGCCTTCAGTCGGCTGCGACGTCGAATCCCTCACGGAGCGGACATTTCCCTCGCCGTTGCGATAGGGAAACAGGCCGCCGTTAAAACCTCTTTCCCTGCCGACTTCAAAACTCGTATTCGATTCCGAACACGGGGAGAGGGTTGTTGCTCCAGAGGTTCGGCGTTTCGGTCCGCTCGCTCACGATGTTCCACCGATAGAATGGGACATTCTTCCTGGCGTAGACGTTCCAGATAGCCAGGAAAAGCGTGAGCGTCGAGCGGCGGAAAAAGAACCGCTTGTCCGCACGGATGTTGAGCGAGTGGTAATCGGGGAGCCGGCAGGCATTCACTCGTCCACCGTCCAGAACGCCTGCCCCCGCAGCCCGGGATGCCGCCTCGTCGAACGGCGTGAACGGTGCACCGTCCGCATAGAGCCATCGAACGCCGAATTCCCACTCGCGGCCGGGGGCGTAGCCCCCGATGATGGCGAACGAAAACCGGTTGTCGTACGAGCGGTCGCGCCATGCGCCGTCGAGACCGAGGTATCGCGAGCGGCTCAGCGAGGCGCTCACCGTCCCGAACATCCCCTGCACTGTTTTCTTCTGGATGCTCATTTCGATACCTCTCGAATACCCGCGACCATGCGAGACCAGCGGGCCATGCCCGATGAAGTAATCCATGGTCAGCGACAGCTCGTCGAGTACGCAGAGAGAGGGTCGGGCAGGGTCCATCGGGAGGTTCGCATATCGCTTGTCGTAAACCTCGATCATAAAGCGGGTATCCGGGGCGAACATGTGGGAAAACCCGGCGACGATGTGCGTCGCTCGCGGGGAGGCGAGGAAGCGGTTTGCCTCGTGCTGATGGGTCAGAATGACGGGAAGAGCCTGCCGGTACACGCCGCCGGAAAGGCTCAACAGGGATACCGGCGAAGGTTCCCATCGAAGGGATAGGCGTGGTGAAACCTCGGTCCTGCCCGTCATTTCCTCGTAATCGAATCTCACCGACGGGATAAGGGACCATCCTTCTATGACACGCCAGCGGGATTGCGCGAACACACCGCCGCGGAACTCAGCGAATACCCCGGCGAGGGAAATCGACGGGGACGGGTCTCCGATCCGTACGATATCCCCTGCATACTCCGCGTCGAGGTCGACACGAGCCCACCGCGCGTCGAACCCTCCCTCGAGCGTCAGCGTTTCTCCCGCCCTGATCACGTTCACCGATCTGAGTTTCCACTCGCACTCGCGGGTCGTGTTCTCCATCAGTGTTTCGCCCGACACCGTCGAACGATATCCCTGGTCGTAACTCGTGGATGTCCCGGCAAGGGTCAACGATGTGTACGCCGCGTTTCCCCACACTTTTTTCCATCCGACCCCCGCAGTGTTCTGCACCGTATTGAGCCTTCCGAACGAGGGTTCACCGGTCTGCTCGGCATCTTCGCGCGTACTGGACGAGGCATCGGTCGAGAGAATCTCGAGGATGCTCACCTCGTTCGCGCCCGGAAGATCGATGACGATCTTCGCATGGACGTCGCCGTACACCGGCATCGCCGAGAGTTCCTCGCTCGAAAACACTCTCAACAGCACGTCGAGATAGCTCCGCCGCGCGGAGACGAACCACGACCCCTCGAGGCCGGGGAGAGGCCCTTCTCCCTGGAATCCCACCCCTGAGAAATGGAGATCGACCTGAAAATTCGTCGTTGTCGTACTGCCCTTTCGCAACGCGATGTCGGTGACGGACGAGAGCCGATCGCCGTAACAGGCTGGGAACCCCCCCGCGGAGAACGACACATCGCGGATCGCGTCGACATTCAGCAAACCGATCGCCCCGCCGGATGCACCGAATTGCGGGTAATGGTTGATGTTCGGTATCTCGATACCGTCAACGAAGAACGCGTTCTCGATCGGGCTGCCTCCGCGGACGACAAGGTCGTTCCGCGTGTCGTTCCCCTTCGCGATGGAGGGGAATGCGTTCAGGATCCGGCTCAGGTCGCCGCCCGTGCCGACCTCGCGCCGTATTTCCTCCGCCCCGAGCGAAAGGCTATGCGTGGAGGGTTCCCGCCCGCCGCCGAACAATCCCCCCTCGACGACGATTTCGTTATGACGTATCGAAGCCGGCTTCAGCATGATCTCCGGCTCCGCGATACGCCCGGACCGTACGACGATCCCCGTGATCACGGATGTTGCGTACCCGATATACGTCACCCGGATTGCATGCGTCCCCACCGGCACGTTCACGAGCAGGAAGCGTCCCGCTGTATCGGTCGTCGTCCCGCGAGGCGTCCCAACGAGCCCGACCGATGCACCGACCAGCGGGGTATGCGTGTCCGCGTCGAACACAGATCCCGCGATGGAACCGGTATTGCGAGATTGAGCGGACGCGTACGGACCCGATAGCCGTATGACGAGAACGATCCAGGACAAGGCATGAAGGACGGAAGGGAGCTCGAGACAACAACGCACGATCGGTTTCACTCGGACGATCCTCGGATTGTCGGGGAAGTGTTGTTTCTCCATCATGGCGTTACCGTTGAACGATGAGCGAACGAATTCCACACACGGGAAATGGGAAGGGTGCTGCGCATGATGAATGATCAAAGGGTACGCACGGGGGATCGGTGGACATCCCGTTGTCTATCGACGTATCTCGGAATGACTGTTCCATGAAGCGGAGAGTACTCACCGTCGTGAGAAATCCTGCACGGCGGACGACCTTGATCGAGAGTGAGCAAAGGAGATGCAGTCATGCCGTGTCCGTCGATGAGATTTTTCCACGCATACGGTCGTTCCATCCCGGACTGTGGTACTTCACCCTTTTCTCGAACTGTGCACAGACGGCGTCTTGTCTCGAAACCTTTTCGATGACGATGGATGGTCGCGGGCGGTGGTGTTCTCACCGCCCCCGCCGTTTCTTCTCACGAACGGCTTTGCCTTCTTCCGGAAGATCCTCCACCGTGCTCACGTATTGTTTTGCCTGAATGCGCTTCCGTACACCTCGAACCCAGGCCAACTGGGCTTCGACCAGTACAATCCCGTATTCCAGAGTGAGCATCCAGAAGAAGCTTTCACGCTTCGATGGCCGAAAAGGTGCAACGTCATGGAGCATGTCCGGGATGCGACGATAACAAGCCAGTTCTTCACGGAGTCCGTTTTCGTATGCTTCCAACAAGGTGAGCACATCCGCATCCTTGAGATTCCCCGCGAAAAACACGTGGACGAGCGCCGTATTCCGCACACGAGAGACCGCTGCGGGTTGGCGCAGCCAAGATATCAGTTCCTGTCTCCCCCGCTCCGTGATATGGTAGAGTTTCCGGTTCGGTCTTCCCGATTGGGGGATTTCTTCAACCCGCACGGCATCCCTCTCGACGAGCTCTGCCAGTGCGCGGTAGATATGGCTCTGGTCCGCCGGCCAAAAATGCCGGACCGTTACATCGAACGTCTTCTTCAGGTCATACCCCGTTGCAGGGGCATACTGGAGAAATCCGAGAATGACATAAGGGAGTGACATGCATCATTTACAGGATTGTTCTGATATAGTTAAATGCATATATAAGCATTTTCCTTTATATGATCAAGTCCCAGCGTCGATTCGCGACCACCCGCGAGGGAATCGACGGGAGGAAGGGCATGCACTTCGCCTTCCTGTGCGGCGAGTTCATATTGGAACGAGATCGTTCTCATCCCTCACATCGCACTCCGTCACCCCTCTGGAAGGGCACCATGGCGATGAGGCCGCACCGCTGCCATTCATAGCATCCTGAGCATCGCCGGGGTATATTGAAAAACAAACGGGATGCCCATGAGACTCGAGAGCACGGAACATCGAAAAGACGGGGCCGTTCTCCCGTGAAAGGGACCGCAGCGATGGAGTCATCGGGGATAGACAACCGCACGATGAGAACGATCCATCCCGGCACAGTCGGCCATACCACGCATGCCGCCGAAGGGTATTGGTGGTCCCGATCGCTCCTGCCCACCGTGACACGTATTCTTTCATGGGTCGGTATCGGCGCGGTGTTTTTTCTGAACGCCGCCACCGTGCTCTCCCAACCGGACATCCGCATCAGCCGTGTCGACGTTCTATGGCCGCAAATTTCCGTGTGGTTTTCCCTCGATTGCGATGGTATCCCGACTTTCGAATTCTCGAAATTCGATCTCTCTCTCCATGAAAACGGCATCCCGGTCGGGAATTTCACACTCGACTGCGGGGATTCCATCCCCCCATGCCCCCTCTCTGCGGCTCTCGTGTTCGACGCAAGCGGCAGTATGGCGGGCATCGGCATTTTCGATGCCAAGGAGGCGGGAAAGGCTTTCCTCGAAGCCATGGACGAAACGCGCGACGAGGCATGTGTCATCGCGTTCGGTTCGTTCGTACGGACGATTCAACCGCTCACGAGCTCCCGTTCCCTGTTGAACGCCGCGATCGATTCGATCGAGGCGATGGGTGCCACAGCCCTGATTGACGGCGCTTACCGGGGTATCGAGGAACTCGCCCGCCATGCGACACGCTCCTGCAAGGTCGTCATCGTCCTCTCGGATGGGGG
>JARYLZ010000087.1 GCA_029907355.1 Bacteroidota bacterium
CTATCGCCGCTCGCTGCCGAAGATCCGGGCGTTCCTCGTCGAGCTGGACAAATTCGAGCATGGGAAACCGTACGATCCGGAAACCATCGAGTCGCGATACAACGAGATGATCGCCGATTTCGCGGATGCCAATTACGGGGACCGCCCTGTCTACGTGACCGTCGAAATGGAGAAACACCTCTTTCCGGGCTACGCGCGCATTCCCGAGGGTCTTGCCCTGCGTCTCTTCAAGCCGGGTGAGATTCCCCCTCCCCCTCCCCTCCGTGAAGAACTCTTCCGGTTCCGCCCGTTTCACCGGAAAGAGCGGCTGGTATCCGGCCTTTTCTCGATGTATGCGACAATGTTGACGAACCACGGCGTCCGCTTCATGGAATACGGCAGGTATCGCGAGGCGGAACGCTGTTTCCTGAAAGCGCTCGAGATCGACCCGGGGCACGCCCAGGCAAGCGAGTGGTATAGGCGGGCGCGCGAAGCCGGCCGGGGGTAAGCCTGCAGCGCCTGTTGGGTTGTCCCCGTCGGATGGTTCGGCATTCGGCCTTACCTCGATGTGAATTTCCCCGGGATTGCCGGTACTCCCCCGTTGCCATCGATTCGTTCGGCGCAGGGATGGTGTACCACCGCGAGGGGAAGGGCGATCCGTTCGATCTGTCTTCAGAAAGGTCGGTCTATCCCGTCTGCCGAGGTCATTCCAGCGGTGGAACACCGGCAGGGGGGTCTGACTGGAAGCTTGCAGCCGCTTCCGCGATGGAATCGAAGGTCTTGAACACCTTGAAGAGCTGGGTGATGAGGAACAGGCTGCGGATCTTGTCCGTGACGTTCGCGAGACGGAGGTCACCACCGGCTTTGTTCATCGAGGTGAGTGCGGAAATCATCGCACCGAGACCTGCGCTGTTCACCCATGTGATTTCGGCGAGGTCGAGTACGACCTTCCTCGTCCCCTCCGCAATCAGCTCTTTGACGGTTTTCTGAATAGCGCTCGTCTCCTCGTCGCCGATGAGACTCCCCTTGGGTGTGAGGACGACGACGTCGCCGATGGATTTCTTCTTGAGGCTCATGGATTCCTCTCGGGGGTATTCGTGAAAGTGGTCAAAGGCGGGGCAGCCCCGTACCGTGTGAGGCGAGCCCCTCCTTCCAGGAGGGGAGACGAGGTCTTTTCCCTCTCGCGGTTCGTGCCTTCGTTTCTTCGTTCCTGCGCATGGAGAAAGCGACTTCAGGGTTCGGGGCCTTCATTCGACGACGGGTATCCCCTGCTGGCGGAGGCGCTCCGCGATGCGCTGATACGCTTCCTCGGTGGGAATCAACAGACGTGCCTGCGCCACATGGATGGATTCCCGCAAGGTAGGGTACTGCCTCGTGGCGAAAAGGTAAATGTTATACCCGAGTCTGAGGCGGTCGTTGGGTTCTTCCGTCGGGATGTCTTCGACGGCACGGTACACTTTCGCCTCGAGACTGTCCGGGGGATACGCGCGAATGGGGATCGTCATGGGATAGGATGGATGAGTGGTGCGTTTTTCCGTCTCGAATATCCTGAAAACCTCCGTGATCTCAAACCGGGGGCGGCGAGGTCACGAAGATTTTCGTCGATGCGTCATGTCTGGGCAGCGGTGAGAGCGTTGGCGAGAGCGATGAATTCCTCGAGCGACCGTTCCTCCGCGCGCCCTGCCAGGAGGGCGGCGAGTTCGGGAGGGAGTGAGACGAAACCGTCTGCGAAGGCGCTCAATGCATTTGCGAGGCGTTTCCTCCGTTGACCGAAGGCCGACCGGACAAGCCGCCGAAAAAACTCGATGTCAGCGACCGCCGCAGATCGGTCTTTGCGGAATGTCATATGCACGACGCTGGACCAGACCTTCGGCGGAGGGCGGAAAGCGGTTGGAGGGACGTGCATCGCGATACGGGTATCGGCATGGAGCCGCGCCATGACGGAAAGGATGCCGTATTCCTTGTTCCCGGGCTCGGCCGCGAGGCGCCGTGCGACCTCCCTCTGCAGCATGAGCACGGCATCGCGGAGGGAACCGGCCTGGTCGAACAGGTGGAAGAGAATCCGGCTCGAGAGGAAATAGGGGAGGTTTCCAATGACGCGCAGTTTATCCCCATTCGGACCGGCGATCGTTGCGAGATCCGTTTCGAGGATGTCGCCATGCAGGATAGCAATGTCGCCGCCCGGCGGGAAATGTTCCCCCAAAATACCAGCGGCCCGGGCGTCGATCTCCACCGCGAACACGCGTGCCCCTTTTCCCCCGAGGAATCGCGTCAGGGCCCCTGTGCCCGGTCCGATTTCGAGAATGGTCTCCCCCGGCTGCGGGTCGAGAAGGGCGACGATGTTCCGCGCGATATTCGCATCCCGCAGGAAGTGTTGTCCCAGCGATTTCTTCGGTCGGATCATCCAGGGGGTGGGAAAGGTTCAGCGGTACTTTCGGTCCGTATCCCGTGAAATGATAGACATGCGGGGACAGCGGGCGGGTCCGATTGGTAAAAGCGTGCGAGAAGGCATATTTTAGTTTTTTTGAACGATCTCATGTACGAGTACGCAGGCGTCATTCATATCCATTCCACGTATTCCGACGGCACGGGGGATGTTCCATCCATCGCCCGCGCGGCCGCGGAATCCGGTCTTGATTTCATCATCCTGACCGACCACAATACCTTGAAGGCGAAGAAGGAAGGGTGGGAACGGGTATATAAAGGCGTCATCATCCTGGTCGGAATGGAAATTAACGACCGGAACGACCGGAATCACTACCTCGTCGTAGGGCTGGACTCTCCCATCGGTGCGCGTTTATCCGCCGAAGAGTACGTCGAAAAGGTTCGGGAACGCGGCGGCATCGGGTTCCTGGCGCACCCCGACGAACAGAGAACGCACATGCCCGAGCACCCGCCGTACCCTTGGACGGCATGGGGTGCGGACGGTTTCGACGGTCTCGAAATCTGGAACCACATGAGCGAGTGGATGGAGGGATTGACGAACGACAATAAAATCCAGCGACTCATTCACCCTTTGAAATCCATCATCAAACCTTCTCCGGTGACCCTTCGCCGATGGGATGACCTCTGCCGCCTCCGTCCCGTGGCAGGGGTCGGCGGTGTCGATGCCCATGCCCACAAAGCGGACGTCTACGGCTTTTTCGACGTCGAAGTCTTTCCGTACAAGGTCATGTTCCGTTCCATCCGAACGTACGTTCTCCTCGACGAGCCGCTCGACACGACGGACCCCGCCCGGTTCGACGAGACGAAATGGCGCATTTACCGTGCTCTTCGGGATGGGAGGAGCTATATCGCGAATGTCTACCGCGGGGACCCGCGCGGGTTCGAGTTCACGGCGACGCAAAACCGCCGGCACTTCTCCCCCGGGACGACGCTCCGGTTTTCCCCCGTCGAACCGATCCGCCTTTCCGCTCGCGTCCCTTCCGCTGCGGATCTTCGCATCGTGCGGAACGGCGAACCCGTCGCGGAAGTGCGGGGCGGGATGGAGATTGGCTATCGCGTGTCCGACATCGGGGCGTATCGTTTCGAGGCGTGGAAGAACGGCTGCGGCTGGATTTTCGCCAATCACATCAGGATCACGGACCGTCACGGGCGTTGTTGAGCGATGGATGCATTCCCTTCCAAGTCCAGGGTAGAACCCACGGGGGACAAACCGGTCGACAGCGACCGGACAGCCTGCGCGGCTGTCTGTCCAGGTGACAAGCCTCAGTGCAACTGCGGTGTCGTAGGCGTGTACGGGGACCCCCAGGCGGCGACCCTCGTCTATTACGGCCTGCATGCGCTTCAACACCGCGGCCAGGAAGCGGCGGGCATCGTCGCCGTGCATCGGGAACGAGGCGGCGCACCGAGACTGCGCATCCACAAAGGAAGGGGACTCGTCACGGAGGTGTTTTCCGATGCGCACATTCTCTCGGATTTCCTCGCGGGCGACGTCGCCATCGGGCACAACCGGTATTCGACCACCGGATCCGACAATCTGGAGAATATCCAACCGTTCATGGTGACGTATCGTGACGGTCAGCTCGCCGTGGCGCACAACGGCAATCTGACCAACACGCGTTCGCTCCGGAAAAGTCTGCAAGACGCCGGGACGATATTCCAGACGGGCACCGACACGGAGGTGTTCCTCCACCTGACTGCGCGCAGTCAAGCCGCCACACCGGAAGATCGGATCATCGACGCGCTGAACAGCGTGCGGGGGGCCTTCTCGCTCGTCATCATGCACGGCGACACGCTCATCGCGGCCCGCGACCCTTTCGGTTTCCGTCCCCTGTGTCTCGGGCGCCGCGGGAAAGCGTGGGTCGTCGCATCGGAATCCTGTGCCCTCGATATCATGAAGGCCGACTACGTGCGCGACGTCGAACCGGGGGAGGTCCTTTTCTTCGACGGGAGGATGGGGCCGGACGGGGAGCCCCGCCGGCGTACTCTCGCGCTTCAGCCGGAGCGGTTCAGCCACTGCATCTTCGAGTATATCTATTTCTCGCGGCCGGACTCGATCATTTTCGGGGAGAAGGTCGACAAGATCCGCAGGCGGCTGGGAAAAATGCTCGCCCACGCCGCCCCGGTACCAGGCACGCCCGACGATCCGGTCCTGATCATGGCGGTTCCCGACTCGAGCAACACGGCGGCCATCGGTTACGTGCGGTCGAGCGGGAAAATGGGGATCGACGCGCGTTTCGAAATCGGTTTGATCCGCAGCCACTATATCGGGCGGACCTTCATCCAGCCTGGCCAGGAAAAACGCGAGATGAACGTCCGCCTGAAGTTCAATACCGTCAAGGGCGTTATCGAGGGTCGGAAAGTCCTCATCATCGATGACTCGATCGTACGGGGCACGACGAGCCGCTTGCTCATCAACCTCGTCCGGGAAGCGCGCCCGCGGGAAATCCACGTCCGTATCAGTTCCCCGATGATCGTGAACCCTTGCCCCTACGGGATGGATTTCCCCAGCCGGGAGGAACTCGTCGCCGTGCAATGCGGGGGCGACGTGGAACGGATCCGGAAGGAAATCGGGGCGGATTCCCTGGCGTACCTCTCGCTGGACGCTCTCGAGGCGGTGGTCGACCACAGCGGGAAACGCGGCTACTGTACAGCGTGTTTCGGCGGAGTGTACCCCGTGCCCCCGGAGCCGAATATGACCAAGGAAGAGCACGAACGATGATGTCACGCGCCACGGCATCCCGATCGGCGAAGTGGGGAAGCGAACGCTCCGCATCCCGCGCATTGCGTCGCGCCTTCAGCCGTTTCCCCTTCACGGCCTTCCCACTCGCGGTTGCCCTTTCCCTCGTATGCAACGTCTCGCGCGCCCAGTACAACGAATCGCCGCGCGTGCTCGTCATTCTGCGTTCCCCGGCGGAGCTCACGCAGGATCGGCGGTTCCTCTCCCCATCGCTTCAAGCGACCGCCCGGACGTGGTCACTGAGCTCCGTGGAACGGCTCGCCGTCCCCGCCGCGGCCGTCATGAAGAAGGGGGGGCGGGATATCGACCGCATCGTGGTCGCCGTTTTCCCCGGTCCGATCGAGGCGCGAAACGCCGCCGCCGCCTTCGCCGCGGATCCGCTCGTGGAATACGCCGCCCAGGAACGCCTGCTCTCCGTCGACGGGAACCCGAACGACAGCGGCTGGGCACGGCAGTGGGGCGCTCGGCGCATCCACACCGCGGAAGCATGGGAACGGACGCGTGGGAGCTCCTCCGTGATCGTCGGCGTTATCGACACCGGGATCGACTGGGAACACCCGGACCTCCGCAATCCGTTGTGGGTGAACCGGGCGGAAGACCGGAACGGGAACGGGCGATACGATCCCTGGCCCGCATGGGAAACCCGCAACGGCGTCCCCGGCGACTTCGACGGGGTGGATGACGACGGAAACGGTTTCGTCGACGATGTGGTCGGGTACGACTTCACGGATCAGCGTGGATACGGGAACGCCGGCGGGGGAGATTACCGGGACCCCGACCCCGACGTGACCGACGAGATGGGACACGGGACGGCCGTCGCGGGCATCATCGCCGCGGAAGCGGACAACGGCATCGGCATCGCCGGCGTTGCGCCCGCCTGCCGGCTCATGGTTCTCCGCGCGTTCGACGCGAGAGGGATCGGTGCGGAGAGCGATGTCGCCCGCGCACTCATCTACGCGGTCGACAACGGTGCCGGCGTTATCAACATGAGTTTCGGGGATGTCGTGTACTCCCGCGTCCTGCGCGACGTCATCCGATATGCCGCCGGTATGGGCGTGGTGATGGTTGCTTCGGCCGGGAACTCCCAGTCGTCCGCCCTCCATTACCCGAGCGCATACGAGGAAACCATCTCCGTCGGCGCGACGGCGGAGAACGACGTCCTCGCGGGATTCTCGAATTTCGGTTCTACGATCGATATCGTGGCGCCCGGCGTCGATATCCTGACCACGGAACGCGGGGGCGGATACGCTGCGTTCCACGGGACATCCGCTTCCGCGCCGTTCGTGACCGCCGTCGCCGCTCTCGTCCGCACGCTCCACCCATCGTTCACGCCCGACGAGGTGCGCGGTATCCTCGTCGCCTCCGCACGCGATCTCGGGCCACCGGGATGGGACGACCGCTACGGCGCGGGGTTGGTGGACGCCCAACGAGCCGTCATGCTGGCATACCCGAATGTCGTGCGCATCATCGAACCCCGCACGGACTTCGGCACGGCAAGGGACACGGTTGTGATCATCGGGACTGCCGCAACGCCCACGATGCAGGAGTGCACGCTCGAATACGGTTTCGGCCGTATCCCTACCCGCTGGTTCGAAATCATCCCCCCGAGCCCGGTGCATGTCATCTCCGACACGCTCGCCCGCTGGGATGTCGCATCGCTTCCGGATACGACCTACACCCTACGCTTGAGCGCGCGCAGTGCGAGCGGGTCGAGCATCGAGGATCGGGTCGTCATTCGCATCGACCGTTCTCCGCCGCGTTTTCTCGGTCTGGCGTTCGTCCCTGTCATCGAAGGGAATGTCGCGGGGGCGGCGACGGGTTTCATCGCGGACGAACCCGTGCTGGGCAAGGTGTGGTACCGTCGAAAGGGCAGCGCCGAACCGTTCGCCTCCGTTTCCATGGAAGACGGGACGGTGAACAACCTCTTCGTCGGGACGACACACCACGCGTTTTTCGGCGATGGTGTTTTTCTCCCCGGTCGAACGTACGAGTGCTACTTCACGGCGGAGAACGAAACGGGGCTCGTGAGCGAGGCGATGGACGGCGGGAATTTTTTCGAGATCGACGTGGACCCTCGCGTCCCGGAGAGCGGTTTCCACCAAACCTCGGACGCTCTCCCCGCAGGGAGGGTCTATCCCCGCTGTCCGGACCTGAACGGCAACGGGCGCCCAGAGATCCTCCTCAACGTCGATGCGGAAAACGGACGTCTCTCCATTTTCGAGCATGACGGAGCGCAGTTCCGGCGCATCGGCGGCGACGCGCAGGGAATGCAGATACCCCGCGGGACAGGGACACTCAAAGGGCCGGGGAAAACGCATCTGCTGACCTCTTTCGTCCGGAATGGTTTCATCTACGAGTCCTCCACGCCGGGTATGCCGCCCTCCACCCTCGTTTGGGCGGACAGCGGCGGAGGTTTCTGGCCGATCACCATCGCCGATGTGACGGGGGACGGTCTCGACGAGGTGCTCGCCGTCCTCGACGACAGCACGGTCGGCGTATTCACCCTGACCCGAGACAACCGCATGACGAGGGTGGGGACCATCGTCAATCCCACGGCGGCCCCGCCAGGGCGACACAACATGTTCACGACGCCCTCCGTCGCGATCGGCGATCTGAACGGGAACAACCGCCCCGATCTTCTCTTCGCGGATGCGGACGGCGATTTCTTCATCGTGGAATACCAGGGAGCCGGCCGTTTCGGTCTCCTCTGGGGTTCCGAGAACGATTTCGAGGGTGGGAGCGAGTACGTTGCGATTGCCGACTTCGACGGGGACGGCCGCAACGAGTTCGCCCTTGGTCTCCGGACCACGGAAGACGACGTCGTCCCCTATTGGTTCTTCGGCATTTTCCGGCTCGACACCCAAGGGAAGGCGAAGGCCCTCTGGACACAGCGTTTCTACGGCGTGGAGCGATCGGGGAGTTTCGGGACCTTCTCGCGGATCCAGAACAGCCTGAGTGCCGGGAATATCGACGACGATGCGGCAGCCGAGCTGGTGATCACCGTTTTCCCGGAACTGTACATCGTGAAATACGAGGCAGCACGGGCGCAGTTCGCCGTCGTGCACACGGCACCGCTCGTCAACACGAACGCAGCAGCGATCGCCGATTTCGATGGGAACGGCATCCCCGAGTGCGCGGTGGGTGTGCGCGACAGCGTCGTTTTTCTCCAGCGCGATCTGACCGCGGGAGGCCCGACGGCCGTGACCTTTCTCGACGTGACCTACATGACTCCCCGCGCCGTGCGTGTCTCCTGGAACGCCCCTCTTCCCTCTCCGCAGTACCGGTTGTACAAGGGGAGTACGGCCGCCGGCCTTCAATTGTTCGGGACGTTCACGGTCGTATCGGTGGTCGATTACGACCTGGATTCCACGACGACGACGGTCTACGGCGTGACGGCGTATGACTCCACCCGCGTGCCCACCGAAAGCCGGATGTTCCTCTCGCGGGTGCTCCGGCCGCATGCCGCGCCGCGGTGCGACACGGCTTCGTTCCTCGGCGGCGGCCAGGTGCGGTTGTCGGTTTCGCAGGACATCGGGCCCGACATCCCATCGGCCTCTTCCTTCCTCCTCGACGATGCGCGTGCCCCGGTGAGCGTCGCTCTCCTCTCGCCGCGCGTCCTTCTCCTGTCATTCGGTTCCATCCCTGACGGCACACATGGGATACGTGTCCGCGGCTTGCGTGATGCCGAAGGGATCCCGTTCGACGAGGAAGGGTCCTTCGCCGTCTTCGACGTCCGGAACACCCCCTCGGACCTGCCGTGCTATATCGAACGCATCGATTTCATCCCCCCGGAAACGTTCGCCGTGACGTTCAGCCAGCCGCTCGATTCCCTCGAGGCAGAGCGCCCGGAACGCTATGTCTTCCAGCCGGGAGGACCCGCACGATCCGCGCGCTACGACCCCGAGAATCCCCGTCGCGTCCTGGTGGGTGCTCCGGCAGGCTTGCCGGTGGGTGCATTGGGCCATGAGTACGTTCTCGCGGTCCGGGACATGCGCTGTGCTTCCGGGGCAATGGTAGTCGAGGGAGCGGGAAGCACGGCAGGCATCGTGCTCAACCGCGCGAATCTCGACGACATGTTCGTCTACCCGAATCCGCTTCGGCCGAACGACGGGCAGGAATTCGTCACCTTCGCCAACCTGACGCCGCGCGCGACCATACGCATCTACACCGTGTCGGGGCGTTTCATCCGTGAGATCGAGGAGAACGACGGGAACGGCGGCGTCGAATGGCGTCTCGACGATACGGACGGACGGCGCGTCCCTGCGGGCGTGTACATTTACTACGCCGTAGGTCGGGATGCCGCAGGCAACGAGATTGGCAGGCGGACGGGGAAATTCGCCATTGCACGGTGAGAGACGGAAGGGTGGCGCGATGCGCGACATGGGTGGGAATACGACAGCGGGAAGGGAAACGAAATCCCTCGGGGCGCCTGCCCCCGGCGGAAACGGCCTCGGTATCCGGACTGTCTCCAACCTGTTGAGCTTTTTCAGGCTTCTCCTCTCGGTGCCTGTTTTCATCGCATTGCAGGCGGAGGAGCCGAACCGACTGCTCGTCCTCGCGATCGGGCTGGCCGCGTACATCTCGGATCTCCTGGACGGTTCCATCGCCCGGGCGCAGAACAAGGAGAGCGCGTTCGGGCGCATCATCGACCCGCTGGCGGACAAGGTGTTCGTCACCTGCGCGGTGATCGGTCTCCTCGCCGCGGGCGACATCCCGTTCTGGTACGTCGCCGCCGTCATCGCTCGCGATATCCTCATCCTGCTCGGCGGAGTGTTCCTCCGCGCGAGAACCGGCGTACTCGTCCAAAGCACCACGCTGGGCAAGATCGCGGTGTCCGCTATCGCTGCGACGCTCATCGCCGCCCTGTTCCGACGCGAACTGCCGGATGTGCTGTTTTCGGTCATCCTTTGGGGAAGCATCGCTTTCCTCGCCGCGTCGATCGTCGGGTACGGGGAACGGTTCTTCCGCATCCTGCATTTCCACAAACATCGTTGACAACGGACCGCTATGGGATTTCTCTCCGCGCTTTCACTCTCGCGTCTGAAGGAAGGGCTCGCCAAAACGCGCAACGAAATGATGCGGAAAGTCCACCGCATCGTCGCGGGGAAACGCAAGATCGACGATGCGCTGCTGGACGAGATCGAGGAGGCGCTTCTCCTCGGCGACGTCGGCGTCGCGGTGACGGCACGCATCGTCGACCGTCTGCGGGAGCGCGTCGCCCGGGAACGGTACGAGGATGCCGCGGAAATCGAACGCCTTCTCCGCGAGGAAGTGGCTGCGCTCTTCGCCGGCGAAGCGCCCGTAACGGACGGGACCGTCATCGCGATCCCTCCGGGGATCCGGCCTTTCGTCATCCTGGTCGTGGGCGTCAACGGGGTGGGGAAAACCACCACGATCGGCAAACTCGCGCACCACTACCGCGCGGCCGGGAAGAGGGTGATTATCGGGGCGGCGGACACGTTCCGCGCCGCGGCGAACGAGCAGCTCGAAATCTGGGCTCGGCGAGCGGGCGTCGAGATGGTCCGGCAGAAAGCGGGTGCGGACCCCGGGGCGGTTGCGTTCGACACGGTGCAATCGGCACGGGCGAAGCAGGCGGACGTCGTCATCATCGATACGGCGGGACGCCTGCACACGAAAGCGAACCTCATGGAGGAACTCAAGAAAATCCACCGCGTCGTCGGGAAACTCATGCCGGACGCTCCGCATGAAGTCCTCCTCGTTCTCGACGCGACGACGGGACAGAACGCCCTTCAGCAGGCCCGCCTTTTCCACGATGCCGTCGGCGTCACCGGTTTGGTCGTGACGAAGCTCGACGGGACGGCGAAAGGAGGCGTCGTCATCGGGGTGAGCGGAGAACTCGGCGTGCCCGTGAAATACATCGGGGTCGGCGAGAACATCGCAGCGGCATATACGCTGGTGCTGCACGCCGCGCTGTGGTTGCCGATTACGCTGCTGGGCTTCTATTACATGGCGCGGCAGGGCGTGCGCTGGCAGGATTTCGCGCGGGCCACGCGCACAGTTCCAGAAACCGGACCAGAGGCTCTAACGGATTAAGGAACCACGCATGAGGATCGCAGTGATCGGGGCGGGCGCTGCCGGGCTGGCGGCTGCTTTTGACCTCGCCGGAGCGGGGCATCAGACCATCGTCTATGAGGCCGGTGCGGAGGTGGGCGGCTTGGCCGCTGGATTCCGCGACGAGCGCTGGAGCTGGTCGCTGGAGAAGTTCTACCATCACTGGTTCTATACCGATAAGGACGTGCTGCGCCTGATCGATGAGATTGGCGGCAGCA
>JARYLZ010000088.1 GCA_029907355.1 Bacteroidota bacterium
GGTCCGGTTCGGACCGGCGGGATCCCGAATCTGTCGGTTATCCGTAAAGGTCCTTTGGAACCGATCCCGTCCAGGTTCACGATGATCGTTCGGGCGGGGGGACAGACCTGCCGGAACGACGGATCATTCACGAGGGCCACGGCCCCGCACAATCCGGCCTCCTCGCCGCCGGTCGCGATGAAGTGGAGGTTGACGGCAGGGCTTTCCCCTGCGAACGAGCGGGCCAGTTCCAGGAGAAGTGCAACGCCCGAAGCATTGTCGTACGCACCCGGCGACTCGTTGCCGGAGGTTGTCGCAAGGCATGGGAGAAAGAGCAACGTGGAAAGGAAAACCCCGGGGAGCAGTACCTGTCGCGGGAGCGGGACGATGGCGCAGACGATTAAGAGGAGAGAAGTGAAAGCGGCGGTGCATGCGAGCGAGCCGAAGAGGAGGGTGCGGACGGGACCGCTCCAGTTCTGGCTCTTCGAGTCGTAATGCGCGGTGAAAACGATCGTGAGAAGGTTTGTGTCCTCCGGGTGGGAGGCGAGAATGTTTTTCGATCTCAGCGTCCCGAAGGAACGGAAACGGTACATTCGTTCCGCCGATCGGTGCCAGCGGGAGGAGAGAAAAAGAAGTAGGAGAACCAGGACACCCGCTTCCACGGAAAAGAGAGGCACGACCGGCAGTGCGAAGAAACCCATCACGAGGACCATCACGGTGATTGCCGGGATGAGGCGCGGCAGAATCTCGAGGGGGAAGAAAGAAGCGGTGAACGGTCGCTCTTCCACATTGTACCGGGCATTCTGAAATTCCTCGACGATATAACGACGTGCTTCATATTCGCCGGCGCTGCCGACGAAGCGCGGTACCGCAAGGGATCGAATGTGCTTGTGAATTCGTCTCCCGACTCTGTTTTCTGCGACGATTTCCACGTGTGCGACCGGAATACGAATGACACTTGAATATACTTGAGCATTAACGCAGATACAATGCGGCCCGACACTCATGTTCCCCGCAATCCATGCACACCGTACGGGATCCGTCCCTCCAACGCCCGCACCATGAAGTGGAAATCGAAGCGATGTCGGCAACCGACTCTTTCCCACCCATCATTCCCGTTCAATCTATCGCCCTGTTCCATGAAGCTTGACAATTCTCAAGGAATATCAATATTTTGTATATCTCTACCAGGACAGGTAGCTCAGTTGGTAGAGCAATGGACTGAAAATCCATGTGTCGGCGGTTCGATTCCGTCCCTGTCCACCACACGAGAAATCGAAAGGCGCGCCGCGAAAGATCGATGGAAGAGAGCGACACAGGGGATCGTTCTCTTCTGATGAGGACCATCACGGAGTGTAAAGGATTGTCGTAGGATGGCGTCGTTAGCTCATCGTGCAGGGGAATGGGGTGATCTCTTTCCATTCGATCGGATAGCGGCTTCGATCGGACGAATTTCTCTTCCGTGATTTTTCTTTGACCTGTAACTCCTCCTGCTCATCCGTATATTCAAGCATCGAAGACTTCGACCCTCTTCCATATTCCCTCTATTGTCATGAGAACACGTCTCATCGCCGGTAATTGGAAAATGAACATGGACCGCCATTCCGGCGCGGTGCTGCTGAACGAATTGAAAGGAATCCTTACGCCCGATCGTATCGGGCAATCCGTTTCGGTCGTCGTTTGCCCCCCTTTCCCCCTGCTCGGCCTCGCAGGGGATATCCTGGGAAGTACGCCTCTTTCCATCGGGGCGCAAAACATGCACCACGAAAAAGGTGGTGCATACACAGGCGAGATCTCCGCGGACATGCTGGTTTCTTTCGGATGCCGATACGTCATCGTGGGGCATTCAGAGCGGCGACGATACTTCCATGAAACCGATGAAATTGTGAATAGAAAAGCCCTCCGGGCGCTGGGATCGGGTCTCACTCCGATCATCTGTATCGGCGAGACCCTCGAGGAACGCGAAGCGGGTTCGACAATGGACATTATTGAACGGCAGGTTTCGGGTGTTCTCGAGGGATTCGACCGAGCGATGCTCGATCGCGTGATTCTTGCATATGAACCCGTATGGGCGATCGGCACGGGGAAAAACGCCACGCCCGCACAAGCACAGGAAGTGCACCGTTTTGTGCGCGATCTACTCGACGAGAGGTATTCGCCTGAAGCCGGCGAAGGGGTAACGATTCTCTACGGAGGAAGTATGAAGGCGGAGAACGCGTACGATCTCCTCTCCGAACCGGATATCGACGGCGGCTTAGTGGGAGGGGCAAGCCTCGACGCCCGGCAGTTTACCGGGATCGTCGATGCGGCCTGCCGAGCGCGAGAGCACCAGGGGTGAGCGAGGTGGCGGCAGACAGTGATGGGTGTTCCCCAACCCCCTTGATTTTCTTGACATTGGTAAGAAAAACCTCTATACTAATATTCTGTTTTTATTGATCGAGTACCGAGAGTGAGTCATAAGCGGTCCACAACAGCCCGTCATCGCGTGATCGAGGAAATCCGCACAAGCGGGAATATCCCCCGTCATATCGCCATCATCATGGACGGAAACGGGCGTTGGGCCAAGTCAAGAGGCATGCCCCGTGCCTACGGACACCGGGAAGGGGTACGTTCCGTTCGGGAAGTCGTCAAAGTATGTGGGGAAATCGGAGTTCGTTACCTGACGCTCTATGCGTTCTCGATGGAGAATTGGCGCCGCCCGAAGGACGAGGTGAACATGCTCATGGGCCTGCTTGTCTCTTCGTTGCGTCAGGAGATCGAAAAGCTGGAAAAAAACAACGTTCGTCTGATGTTCATCGGCGATATCGGGAAACTTCCCCCCGCAGCGCAAAGGGAGCTCCTCGAATCCGTCGAGAGGACGCGCAGCAACACGGGGCTGACCCTCAACCTCGCATTGAGTTACAGCGGGAGATGGGATCTCGTCCGTGCGTTTCAGCGTGTCGCCCTCGAGGCGCGAAGCGGGAAGATTTCGCCGGAAGACATCGACGAGAAACTCGTTTCCTCCTACCTGTCCACGGCACAGATTCCCGACCCCGACCTGCTCATCCGGACCAGCGGCGAGATGCGGTTGAGCAATTTCCTGCTCTGGGAACTCGCCTACACCGAACTCTACATCAGCCCGCTGTACTGGCCGGAGTTTCGGAGGGATGCCCTCTTGGATGCGATCCGATCCTACCAGCAACGGGAACGGCGTTTCGGGATGGTGAGTGAACAACTCGAAACTCAGACGTATCGGTCAACGGTCACAGAAGAACGGGTGAATGCTCTTCCGCATTAGCACGAGAATCGTCGGCGTCCTCATTCTCGGCGCTGTTCTCATCGCGAGTTCTCTCGCCCAGAGAGCGCCGCAGCAGAGGACGTATAAAATCCTCGGTTTGTCCGTCGAGGGGAATGTCCGGAGCGACGCGTCGACCATCTTGCTGCGTTCCGGTCTCCGTACGGGTGAGGAGATCGTCGTCCCGGGGGATAAGACGCAACGGGCCATCGCGCAGCTCTGGGCGATGGGGGTTTTCTCGACGGTCGAAATCCTCATCGACCGGGAGATGGCGGAGGGGGTCTATCTCGTGATCCGGGTACAGGAATACCCACGCCTGGAGCGAATCGAGATTTCCGGCAACAAGCAATTCAATACGGAGACCATCCAGGGAAAGATCGGTCTCGTCAAAGGACAATACATCCGCCCGCAGGCGTTCGATGCGGTGAGGAAACGCATTCTCAGCGCCTACGAAGAGAAGGGGTATCTGCTCGCCTCCGTGTCCTTCGACATCATTCCCGATACGGCGGACCCGACACGGGCGGTTCTGAAGGTTTCTCTCGATGAGGGGCCCGAAATCGAGGTCGCTTCCATCACGTTCGAAGGCAACGAGCGATTCGATGACGGTGACCTGAAGGGCGCCATGGACGAGATCTCGGAGAAGAAGTGGTGGAAATTCTGGTCGAGCGCCCGTTTCGACCGGAAGAAATTCGCCAAGGACAGCGTCGCGATCTTGAATTTCTACCGCGAGCGCGGCTATCTCGATGCGGAAATCGTCCGCACCTCCATCAGCTACAGCGACGACCGCGAAGAAATGTTCATCCACATCGTCGTGCGGGAGGGGAATCCGTCCTACGTGCGGATGATCCGCTGGATCGGCAACACGGTATATCCGGACTCCGTTCTGAACGAGAGGCTCGACATCCGGCCGGGTTCCCTGATGAACACGGTGAAATTCGATGAGAATCTCAGGGGAAACCGCGACCAGACTGATGTCGCCTCCTTGTATCTCGATAACGGTTACCTGCGTTTCTACGCCCAAGATGAACGCGAACGTGTGGCGGAGGACTCGGTGGATCTGGTCATCCGCGTGACGGAGGGGACGAAATTCCGGATCGGGCGCGTTTCGATGAAAGGGAACACGAAGACGCACGACAAGGTGATCCGGCGTGTTCTCTACACGTGGCCGGGCGATTATTTCAGCCGCTCCGCCATCATCCGGAGCATCCGCGAGCTCGCCACGCTCAATTATTTCAACCCCGAAGCCATCCGGCCCGAACCTTCCATCGTGAACGACTCGACGGTGGATATCGTCTACAATGTGGAGGAGCGGTCGAGCGACACATTCAACGCCTCCATCGGGTACAGCGGGACTTTCGGCGCGACGGGTGCGCTCGGGTTGACGTTCAATAATTTCAACATCGCCGAGCCATTGTCGGGGGGGGCGGGGCAAATCCTGAATTTCGAATGGCAGTTCGGCGAGGCTTCCCGTTTCCGCGTTTTCTCGCTTTCGTTCACCGAGCCGTGGTTCCTCGATACGCCGACTTCGATCGGGTTCTCGTTATACGACCAGCGCCAGCAGTACTATTTCGATTTGCGGAACACCGGCGTCTCCGTCAGCCTCGGCCGGCGTCTCCGCTGGCCGGACGATTTCGTTCGGGCCGATTGGTACTTGCGTTTCCAGCATTTGAACGTGATCAACGGGGGCAGCTTCTACAAGACGGGGACGTACGAACAGGTGAGCGTCACGCAAGTGCTTTCCCGGAACAGTCTCGACAGCCCGATTTTCCCGAGCCAGGGTTCGCGCATCGCCCTGACGACAGAGCTGAGTGGCGGGCCCCTCCCCGGTTCCGTCGATTACCATAAACACGAACTGTCGTTCGACTGGTTCACGCCCCTGCTGCGCATCGGGGAGATGAACCGCCTGACCCTCTACACCGGCGCCGAGTACGGTTTCATCAAGGGATTCACCGGGAGTTCGTACATTCCTCCCATCGAATATTACTTCATGGGAGGCAACGGCCTACAGATTCAGACCAAGCCCTTGCGTGGGTACGAGGACAGGAGTATCGGACCCGTCGAGAACGGCGAGGTCGTCAACGGGACCATTTTTTCCCGTTATGTGGCCGAACTGCGTTTCGCTCTCACGCTCAACCCCATGCCCGTCTACATCCTCGCATTCGCCGAAGCCGGGAACGTCTGGAAGAACGAGCGCGCCCTCTACCCGTTCGATTTGAAACGGAGTATGGGTGTGGGGGCCCGTCTCCTCATCATGAACGTCGGTCTCATCGGGTTCGATTACGGTTACGGGTTCGACGATGTGGAACCCCTGGACGGCAAACCGGACGGTTGGCATTTTCACTTCCAGTTCGGACGAGGTTTTTGAGCGCGCTCCACGCATACGCCATTTCCATTTACTCTATACGAGGTTTCCGTGAGATCATCTTTCTTCATTCCCCTGGTTATGTGTCTCTGTGCGTGGAGCTTCATCGCGAATGCGCAGAACGTCAAGATCGGGTTTGTCAATTCCCAGAAAATATTCGATGATCTCCCCGAAGCACAGAAAATCAAGAAAGAGCTCGAGGGAATTCTGCAAACGTGGAGAGACAGTCTCGACCTTCGGAGCCGGGAGTTCCAGCGGGAAGTGGAAACGTTTCAGCAACAACAGGGGACGATGACCGACGCGGCCAAGCAGTCCAGGCTCCAGGAGCTTCAGAAACTCGAGCGGTCGCTTCGCGAGTACGAATCCGCAAAACAGAACGAAGCCGCGGCTCTCCAGAGCAAAATGACCAACCCTCTGAAGGAGAAAATCCTCGATGCCATCGAGGAAATCGCACGCCGGGAAAAGTTGAATTTCGTTTTCGACCAGTCGCAGGAGCCCGTCATGTTGTTGCTCTACGCCGATCCGGCATACGATTACACGAATCTCGTCCTGGACTATCTGAAGCGCGGCGCGGATGTAAAGCGGGACACGGGAACGAAACGCAGCACGAAATAAACGCGGAGTCCACCGTCATGAAACGCATCGCGGGATTGATCCTTCTCCTTCCGCTGTTCCTCGCCGGCACCTCGCACGCCCAGCAGAAAATCGCTTACGTGGATATCGCGGCGATCATGAAAGCTCTGCCGGAAGCCCAGGACGCACAGAGCAAACTGGACGCTCTCGTGGAGAGCTGGCAGAAAGAGCTCGAAGCGATGGAGAAGGAGTGGCAGAAGAAATTCAACGACTACGACAAGCGGAAACTCATTCTCACCGACCAGGGGAGAGCGAACGCCGAGCGCGAACTCCAGGAACTGGACCGACAGATCATGGAGTTCCGGGAGAAGAAATTCGGGCAGAACGGGGAACTCTTCGCTAAGGAAAACGAGCTCATGCAACCGATCCAGAATGTCGTGTTCCAGCAGATCCAGGAGCTCGCCGTGGAACTCGGTTACGATTACGTGTTCGATAAAAGCGGCGGTGTTTCCATCATCTACGCGAAGGACACCTACGATCTGACGAACAAGGCGATCGACCGGATCAAGAAAATGCTTCCCGCCCGCACCGTCTCTGGCCAGGGGGAGACGCCGCAGACCCCGCCGAGGGAGGGCGGGAGACCGACGCCGACTCCGACACCCGATACGAAGAATCCCCTCCCCGTACCCGGACGTTGACGGCCCACGCCCCCTCGTCGAGACCATGACCACCCGCGAACTGGCCGCCCACCTCGGCGGGTTCCTCACGGGCCCGGGCGATCGCATCGTTCGCAGCGTCGCACCGATCGAAACCGCTGGTCCGGGGGAAGTGACATTTCTCGCGAACAGGAAATATGAGCGTTTCCTCGAAACGACACGTGCCGGCGCGATCATTCTCGACATGAGGACGCACTTCGAGCGGGAGGATATCGCGGTCATTCGCGTCGACGACCCCTACCTCGGATTCGCGCGCGCTCTCCGCTTGTTTCACCCGGACACGCGGCCCGAAGGCCGTACGGTCCACCCTTCCGCCGTCGTCCACCCGACTGCCGTTCTCGGGGAGAACATCATGATCGGCGCGACCTCCGTCATCGCGGAAGGGGCGTCGGTCGGCGACGGGACGACGATCGGCGCCGGGGTCGTGATCGGCGACGGTGTCGTCATCGGCAAAGACTGCCGCATCCACCCGAACGTCACGATCCTCGCAGGAACACGCATCGGCGACCGCGTGGTTATCCACGCCGGCACGACCATCGGGAGCGACGGGTTCGGGTTCGCACCCGTCGAAGGCCGGTACGAAAAAATCCCGCAGGTGGGAAGCGTGATCATCGAAGACGATGTCGAGATCGGTGCGAACTGCGCTATCGACCGGGGCGCGCTGTCCGATACCGTGATTCGGCGGGGTGCAAAGCTGGATAACCTCATTCAAATCGCGCACAACGTCGTCATCGGAGAGCATACGATCATCGCGGCGCAATCCGGTGTTTCCGGGAGTACGATCGTCGGGAACCACGTCGTCATCGCCGGGCAGGTGGGCATCGTGGGTCATATCGAGATCGGAGACGGTGTGACGGTCGGCGCGCAATCGGGCGTCTCGAAATCGCTCCATGGTGCGGGGAAGATATTCCGGGGTTCCCCGGCGAACGAGTTGCACGAGGAACTCCGGCAGGAAGCGGCGATGCGTCGCTTGCCGGGGTTGATTCGATCGGTCGAGGAACTGGAGACCCGTCTGCGCATGCTGGAGGAGACTCTCACCACTCTGATCAACGAACGGAAATGACACCTGTAAGAGACCGGATCGTTTTCATCACCGGTGCGAGTTCCGGCATCGGGAAATCGTGCGCATACGCTTTCGCATCGGCCGGTGCGCACGTGATCATCGCAGCACGCCGTCTATCCATCCTCGAGGAAATCGCAACCGATATTCGGGAGAAACACGGTGTGCGCGTCCTTCCGATTCGAATGGACGTGCGAAACCGCTCGGAGGTGTTCTCGACCGTGGAACACCTACCGGCGGAGTGGCGGGAGATCGATATCCTGGTCAACAACGCGGGGGTTCCCCGCGGTCTCGAGAAGCTTCACCATGGCGACCCGGACGACTGGGCGGAAATGATCGACACGAACATCACCGGTCTTCTCCTCGTGACGCGTGCGGTATTGCCGGGAATGGTGGAGCGCGGCCGAGGGCACATCATCAACATCGGCTCGATCGCGGGTCACGAGGCGTACCCCATGGGCGCCGTCTATAACGCCACGAAATTCGCGGTCGACGCGATCACGAAATCCCTTCGGATGGATCTCGTCGACACGCCCCTCCGCGTCAGCACCGTGGATCCCGGCCTCGTCGAGACGAATTTCAGCGTCGTGCGTTTCCACGGGGATGTCGAGCGGGCGCGGAAGGTCTACGAGGGGTTGACCCCTTGCACGCCGGACGATGTCGCCGAGGCGGTGCTTTTCTGCGCGACGAGACCACCTCACGTGAGCATCAACCAGATCGTCATCATGCCCACGGCACAAGCGTCGGCGATGGTCGTTCACCGCCTACCCTCCCTCTGAAAGGGTCGACCGATGCAGTCTCGAGACGGCGGCAGCGCATACCACGACCGGAAGGCGACCGAAGCCTGCCGCGGGTGAGGGAACCCGCGCCATGACGGTACGTGGACACGCCCCCGACGCGGAGATGTCGTTCCTCGATCACCTCGAGGAACTCCGCTGGCGCATCATCTACAGTCTGCTGGGTGTCGCCGTCGGGTCGACCGTCATATGGATCTTCAAGGATTTCGTCATGGAACGGATCCTCCTCCGCCCGGCGGTGGAAAACGGTTTACGTCTTCAGAATCTGAGACCCTTCGGTCAGTTCTTCTTGTACATGCAGGTGGCTCTCTTCGGAGGGATCGTGCTCAGCGTCCCCAATCTCCTCCTGCAGATTTGGCTGTTCGTAGCGCCCGGACTGTATCCGCACGAACGGAAGTACGTCCGCTGGGTCGTCGTGTTCACATCGGTATGTTTTCTCGGTGGTGTCGCGTTCGCATATTACGTTATCCTGCCTGCAGCGTTCACGTTTCTCGCCGGTTTCGGGACACCGTTGATCGCGAACAACATTTCCATCGACGAGTATTTCCATTTCCTGTTGAGTCTCATGCTGGGAACGGGCGCCGTCTTCGAACTGCCGATGGTGTCGTTCTTCTTGGCGCGGCTGGGGGTCCTGACGCCCCAATTCATGCGGAAGTACAGGCGGCACGCGATCGTGCTCATCATGGTAGCAGCCGCCCTCATCACACCGACACCCGATCCCTATAACATGATTCTGCTCGCTCTCCCCATGGTTGGGCTGTACGAGATCAGCATCGGCATCGCTGCCTTCGGCATGAAGAGACATCAACGGGCGAACAGCATGGTGGTGGAGGAAACATGCTGACCACCGCGTTCATCGTCGCACCCGTCAAGCAGGAACTCGCGGAATTCGAACGGCGATTCCGACATGCGCTTTCCTCGAACATCGCACTCGTCGACGTCGTTGTGCGATACATCGTGCACCGGAAAGGGAAACGCGTCCGACCCATCCTCGTCCTGCTCTCAGCGGGCGCTTGCGGGGGGATCACGGACGCAACGTTCCGCGGTGCCGCGCTCGTGGAACTCCTCCACACGGCGACCCTCGTCCACGACGATGTCGTGGACGACGCCACCACACGCCGGGGGTTCGCCTCCGTCAACGCGATATGGAAGAATAAAATCGCGGTACTGATCGGCGACTATATCCTCTCTCGCGGTCTCTTGCTCTCCCTCGAAGGGAACGATTTCACCGCTCTCCGCATCACTTCGCAGGCTGTACGGCGCATGAGCGAAGGGGAACTTCTCCAGATCCAGAAAACCCGGCAGTTGAACACGGACGAGGCAACCTACTTCCGCATCATCCGCGATAAGACCGCTTCCCTTCTTTCTACGTGCTGCGAAATCGGGGCACGGAGTGCGACAAGCGACGAAACAGCCGCCCGAGCCTTGCGGGATTACGGCGAAAACCTCGGTATCGCGTTCCAGATCCGCGACGACATTCTCGATTTCCTCGGTACCGAGTCGTTGATCGGCAAACCGATCGGCGGTGACCTCAAAGAGAAGAAATTCACCCTCCCGCTCATCCATGCGTTCTCGCGGGCACCTGCGAAAACGCGTCGTTCCATTCTGCGACTCCTCAAAGACGGTGTAGATCGCGGAGCGATACGGACCATCGCCGCGTTCGTCAAGGAGTACGGAGGGATCGATTATGCGACCGCAAAGGCCAGTGCGTACAGCGACGAGGCCGTGCAGGCGCTCTCGCCGCTGAGACCGTCCCCTTACGTCGCCTCGCTCGAGCGTTTCGCCCGTTACGTGGTCGAGCGGACGAAATGACGACGTGACCGGCGGCCGGTCCGCCGCACCATGTGAACACCGACACGAAAATCCTTTCGGAGGAATGATCATGATATACCCACGCACACTCATCTCCGCGCTCCTTGTCGTTGTCGCTCTCGAATGCCCCGCAAAAGCCCAACCGACGATCACGCATGCTGAAGAACCTTCGCGGCGGCCGATGACGTTCGAAGACCTCTATGCACTAGGCCGTGTCAGCGACCCGCAGGTATCGCCGGATGGGACGGTCATCCTGTACGTCGTCACGTGGTACGATCTCGAGAAGAACAAGGCGAACAGCGATATCTACGCCGTCGATATCGACGGGAAAAATCCGCGGCGGCTCACGGATTCCCCCGGCCGTGATGAGAGGCCGCGGTGGTCCCCAGACGGGAAGACCATCGCATTCATCTCGGATCGCGGGGGCGGTCAGCAGGTGTGGCTCATGAATCACGACGGCTCGTCCCCCCGGCAGCTCACGTCCCTCTCCACGGGGGCAGCCGGGGTCGAATGGTCCCCGACGGGAAAGCATGTGCTGTTCACGTCGAGCGTCTACCCGGATTGCCCCAGTGACGAGTGCAACCGGCTTCGCGATGAGGAGCGGGAACGGAGCCTTTGCAAGGCGCGCATCATCGACGCTCTCCCGTACCGCGTGTGGAACAGCTGGCGGGACGGCAAAGACAGCCACCTGTT
>JARYLZ010000089.1 GCA_029907355.1 Bacteroidota bacterium
CGACGACGACACTCACGGCGGGCGTGCTCAATATCACGGATAATTTCCTTCCGCTGACCCGCAACTCCGCGACGGCAACGACGGGGTGGGTCAACATCGGCCTCACCGTCGTCATCATTCTCTGCACCCTCATCGTCATCGTCGAGGCATTCCGCCGATGGTTCACGGTCATGAGCAAGGGGGGAGAGATCCCCGCGCATGCTCACAGGGCGGATGAGGACACACCGGCTTCGACCACGAGAATTTTCCGCTGCTGTTGAGGCGCGGGCGGCCGTCGCCGGGCCGGCCGGAGCGGCTCACTCGAGCAGGAGGAAAGGACAGGCGGCCGTGGACGATCCCGAGGCGGCTACGACCACGTACGTCCCCACGCTCAGCGGAGACACATCGATCGCGACGACGCTCATCCCGGGTGGGAATGGGCGGGAGCAGACGCGCCGGACCGTCTCGCCGTGCATGTTCACGATATCCAACGTGAGAAGATCCCCTCCAAAGCCTTGCGGGACCATTACCGTCAAGCGGGCGGGACCGGCACGACGGGAAACGGGGTTCGGTGCCACCGCGAGGGAAATACGGTCGGCACCGCGGGAGAGCAGGGGCGTGCAATAGCCGTCGATGAGGATCACTGCCTCCTCGTGCAGGCTGTCTGACGGACAGCATCGCTGCCAGAGCAAGACGCTGTCGATGGAAACCCGATACGACACCGGCGCTTTCTCCAGGGGGATGACCAACAGGAGAGTGGCGAGCAGGCCTCGTTCCCGGAGGGGGGCGACCGGCCACGACGTTCGGATACGGTAGATCCCCGCCTCGAGCCGTTCCCCTTCCAGTGCACCATGCGGCACCACCGCGCCATCGAGCATGGAGACCGACTCCGTCTCGGCGGGAATGCGGACACGGGCGTCCAAAAGCATGGGCAGAGACGTCTCGAGACCGTTTTCAATGCGAAGGGGAATCCGAATGACGCCTCCCTTGCCCGCAACGGCGAGCGAGTCGATGGAGACCGGGAGCGGCCGGTGGCAGCGGCACACCATGACCGAGTCGTCCGCTGTGCGCAACACGACAGGACAGCCTTCGAGGTCGGCAGCCTCGATTCCCACGCGCACTTTCCGGCTGGAGTCAGCCGGAACTCCCCGCAAGGGAAAACCCACGAGTCGAGTGGTCCCTTCGACGGGGCGGATATGGGAAAGGGAGAAGCGCATCCGCCCGGTGCCCGTTCTCGTCATGGAAACGATCTGGTTCTGAGATGCGGTGCCGAGGGTGAAGGGGATAGGGGGGTCGATGTCCAGCAGGTCCGGGTCGAAAACGATCGTGAACGTCAGGGTGAAATCGAGCGAAGGCGAGGGGGAAGGTTCGCAGTACACCCACGCCATACCGCTCTCGAGCGGTTCGAGCAAAGGCGGAACCTCGACGGTCAGGCGCATGGAATCGGGTCTTGCGGGACCGACGAAGGTCGTCCCTGTCGAGACGGTGTCCCCCTGTGCGAACAGGGTCACCTCCACCGTTCGAAGGGTGTCGGCGCAGTCGTCGGTGAGGTATTCGATCCGGCAACACTTGTCGACGATATCCGCTGCGATGCGCTCGTACACGGCGGGGAGATCGCTGGGTCGCACCACGGTGAAAAACCGCCCGCCGGTAGCAAGCGCCATGGATTCCATGAGGCGCCTGCTTTCAGGAGAAATGTTGAAAGCGATCGTGTACAGCCGGGCGTCGAAGTGCAAAGCCCGCTCGACGACGTCTTCCGCCGTCGAGCCGCTGAGGTTGTCTTCGCCGTCGGTGATGATGACCGCCGATCGGTTCCCCGCCCGCGCGCCGAGCAGGTCGACGGCGAAACACGACGCGTCGAAGAGCGGCGTGCCCCCCTCGGCCGTCATGCCGGCGAGCACATTCTTCAACAGCACGCGGTCCGTCGTGAAATCCTGACGGAGTTGTATCGTCCTCCCGAAACTCACGATCGCGCATTCGTCCCCCTCGCCGAGGCTGTCGACGAGGCGTCCCGCAGCCTCGATGAGCTTTGCCATCACCGGGGACATCGAGCCGCTGTTGTCGAGGACGAGGACGACCGAGTTGAAGGAGAGCGGGTCGGGGCAGAGTACGCTCACGGGACGCGGCGACCCGTTTTCGCGGACGAGGAACGACGAGGCATCGAGCCCCTTGACGATCGACGCGTTCCCATCGGCACACACGCGCAGGCGAATGCGCGGGAGGTCGAGGACATCGATATCGGAAATGGTGACGAGCGGTTTCTGCGCCCATGCCGTCGTCAGAGCAGCGAGGGCAAACAGCAACGCCATGAGGCGCCCCTTCCCCCTCGTGTCCATGGTCGTCCCGCGTTTCTTTCGGTTATCGCCCATCGGTGCGTGGCTGCTCGCACGGTATTCTATTTGTTTTCCGCAAGACGTTCAAGGCAGTACGCGGGATTTCTCTCCGCCGCGGTGCCGTATTTGCCGCACGCGAAAAAACTCCTCAATTTGCGGGCGTCGCTTCCCCTCGCCGGGACCGCCTTCGCGCGGAGCGAGACACAGTCGGTCATTCAGAACGGAGTACCCTATGCGATTCCCCACCACCGCAATTTTCCTCATTCTCCTCCCCGCATCGATCCAGGTCATGGCGCAAGGTTTCGACGACGAGTTCGACAGCTATGTCCTGAAGTCCGGATGGTCGTGGTTGCGGGAAGACAGGCCGTACTGGCAGCTCACCGGAACGGCGATGCGGATCACGACGCAGCCCGGCGCCCTGAACGGCCCGGACTACAACGACGTGCGGAATATCCTCCTGCAGGATGCACCCAGCGGGGATTTCCGTATGGACACGCGCCTCATTTTCACGCCGGACTCGATCTTCCACAATGCGGGACTCATTTACCGGCTCGACGACGATAACTACGTACGCGTTTCACGGGGCCGCTGGGACTCGGTGAACGGCTTGTGGTTGGAGTGGGAGTACCATGCCGTGACCGATTTCATCTTCGTCACGAACGACCAACCCGACACGGTGATCCTGCGCATGTCGTGCGTGGGGGGCAAGACGTTCCGCGCATCGTACACCAGGGACGGGAACACCTGGGTTCGCATCGGCGAAACGACCGTGCCGTTCGACAGCGGGAAAGCGCAAATCGGTATCCAAGCGGCGAACGGGCGGGGGGTACTGGCTACCACCGCCCGCATCCCGGCGACGTTCGATTATTTCCGCCTCATCATCGGGGAAGCGGACCGGACGCCCGTTGCTCCCGCTGAAACGCCGACGATCGAGAGCGTCTACCCGAACCCCGTGCATGCGGGTGGAGAGTTTTCTCTCGTCTGCACCTTCCCAAGGACAGGAACAGTGGTCATTCGTCTTACGGATGCGCTCGGTCGGGAGATCAAGCGTGATGTGTCGTTCGAAAACGCGGGACGCGGAGAGAAAACGCTGTCACTCTCGGGTGTCGCCCCCGGTGTGTACTTCATCTCGCTCCATGAGGGGATGCGCGGCATGCGTCGGACTCTCGTCGTCCACTGATCGCACATGGAACGGGTGCAACCTTCTCGGCGGTAGTGCCGGTCCGATTGAGAACAGCACATCGGTAGATGCCGCCGCTTCGTCTGCGGCGCTTCACCGCACCTTCTGAGTCGCTACATGAACATCGGGCCGGAGCGTGCCATCTCGACGCCTTCGATCTCTGGGAAGCGGCGTTTCAGGATGCGTTCGACTCCCCCTTTCAACGTCATAGCGGCCGACGGGCAGGTCCCGCAGGCGCCTGCGAGCTCGACATACACCACGGCATCCTTCATTTCGACGAAGCGGATACTGCCGCCGTCCATCTCGATGAAGGGGCGGATTTCCTTATCGATGACTTCCTGGACCTTCTGTTCCAAGGTTTGTTGATCCGACATGACGTCTCCGAAATATTGAAAGTTCGTGTTGAAAACTTACACATCCGTCCCGACAATCGAAACGTTTCACCGGTCCATTCGGTTCCCCGCTTTGAATCCCGCCTCATCGAAGAGATGCGAAAAAACGCTGTGCCGATCCTCGTTTCAACGGGATAGAGAGATTTCGTAAGATACCTCATGTGCGGATGGACGCATCACCGCGCCTTGCGGAAGGTTCCCCGCCACATACGACGCCGCGTTACTTCCGATGTGAGAAAGTGAGACGGAGGTCTTGCTTTTTGTCTACCCCCTTTCGCCACGTTACCGACGATCATCTTCCCATCCCCCCACTCGTGAATAGGCTGTGATCCCGACGCTCACATTCGAGGAAGCACGCGTGTTCGGGGCGTTGATCGAAAAGAGCCAGGCGACCCCTGCGTATTACCCGATGTCGCTCAATGCCCTCCGCAATGCCTGCAACCAGATCACGGGGAGGGATCCCGTGACGAATTTCGACGAGGACACGGTCGAAACAGCGCTGGAAGGGTTACGCACGAAAGGTCTTGTCGCATACGCCAGCGGAGTGGGCCGCGTATTGAAGTACATGCACAGAGCTGGGCGGAACGGGCTTGAGCTCACACCGGCCGAGGCAGCCGTTGTCAGTGTTCTCCTCTTGCGCGGCCCTCAGACAGCCGGCGAGATCAGGGTGCGCACGGCAAGCCAGTTCCGTTTCGAGAATCCGGCACTCGTCGAAGAGACGATCAAGGGTCTCATGGCGGAAACGAGGGGGATCGTCGAAGAGGCACCCCGCAAGGCCGGGCAAAAGGAAACCCGGTACCGTCACCGGTTTTTCGTTTATCCGCCGGGAAACGCCGATCACGCCGAAACCGGCCATCCAACGGCTCGAGGTTCTTCGGAAGCGGATCACCGGGACCTCCGAAGTATCGTCGCGGAACTCCAGAAAGAAAATGCGGTGCTTCGCGCGCGCGTCGACGAGCTCGAGCGTATCGTCGCAGAACTCGCATCCCGCCTTCAGGCAGGATGAGACGCCATGAGAGTGCGCGAATTCATTTTCCGGTATCGGCTGTTCATCATCTCCTTCCCGTTTTTCCTTGCCATCGCTTTCCTCCGCCGTTCACCGTATTGGCAGCATGGGATCGACCTTCCCTGGCAAGCAGGGCTTTCCCTGGCTTTTCTCCCTCTCCTGCCCGGCATCATTGCCGGGCAGAGCCGGTGGCTCGCCGTCGGCTTGATGGCGGCGGTTTTCACTCCTTTCCAAAGCGGTGTGATCGGGGCCTGCCTCGTAGGCATCGCCGTTATCGCGTTGTTCGACCGCCGCGCGGCTGGGGTATGGCGTTCTGCGAAAAGAATTCTTTTACCCGTCGCTCTCTATTTCGTTTTCGTCGTCGTTCGATGGGTTTCGGAATGGGGGAGCGTCCACACGCCTCTTTCCATGTCGTATACGGCGGCTACGCAGTACGTCGCCCCCCTGGCAGCCTTTGTCACAGCATGGGTGTTATCCGAGGAAACGCCGCACAGGGGGATGGATGCCTTGTCCCTGCTGTTCCTCGCCGAGGCGGCGGTTCTCCTTTTCTACCCGTTCGGTATCGGCAGGCCGCAATTGCTCGCATCCGCGTCGAACGGGCTCCTCAAGCCGGTTTATACCCTGCTCAATCTCCCGTGGACGTTCCCCTGGTACGACCCCGACTGGAACCCCGGTTCCCTCTCCATCGTGAATTACACGGGGATCGTCATGATCGCGGCGTCGGTTCTCTGCTTAAGCCGTTGGTATGTACGAAGGAAATGGGTCGACCTCGCGGGGTGGGCGCTGACGTTCATCCTCGCTCTGACGGCCGAAAACACCATCGCAGCCGGTACAGCTGTTTGGGCTTTCCTCATCACCATGGTTCTCCTCGTCGTCTGGGCTCTCCTGCCGAAGCGTTCGCCGATGTTCCTTCGCGTATCCTTCGGCGCCGCGATTTCGGCGTTCGGTCTCGTAGGGCTTCTCTTCCTCGTCTATCTCGGGAACGGGAGGTACGCGGAAACCCAAAAAGGTCATTTCTACCGGCTTGCGTTCCGAACCGTTCTCGAGCGACCCAACCGGCTCCTCTTCGGGTATGGGGCCGGCGCTTACGGGAGCAGGGCGGCTCTCCTCCGCATACCCGAAGACCCGTATCGCGCGCGTTCGTTTTTCCAGCAGACCTACGGTCTGGACCGAGTGGGTGAAATGTTCCCGCCGGGGGATTTCGGGAAAGATTTCGCGGAGGTGCGATCACGGCCCGCGTTATGGGTCAACGAATCACAAGGGCTCATTTATTCGGGGATCGTGCCGATTCTCCTCGAGAACGGGCTCATCGGCGTACTCCTGATACTCATCGCCGCATACCCGATCCTCCACGCTATCGCCGTGTTTTCCGCAAGTCATGGACGTGAGGGACGGGCCGGGGCATTCTTTGCGCTTTTCTGCCTCCTTTTTCTGCTTTGCCTGTCCGTTTTCTATAATTACATGGAAATCCCGACCATTGTTTTCCTCCTGTCATTCCCTTCCTTCGCGATCTTTTTCGGGTTACGGAAGGCATTCGGATATCCCGGTCTATCATCGAGCGCCGTCCCGCCCGGGGCCGGCTCGATGAAAAACTTTCCAAGAGGTTGAAATAAAGCCTTTCGAAGTTTTCCCTGTCCCATCATTTTTCCATGGTTTCGGTCGGTCCGCTGAAACACGGGGTGAACATCGAAAACCGTATCCCCGGCCACAAAGACCGGTCGATCTCTCGCGAGGATTGAATTCACCATCGTCACAGGCTGATTTCGTGAGGTATTCCTATGTGCAGTTCTACTCTCGTTGCCGGTGAACGGTCCCTGCGATTCGTTCCGTTGATCTTGTTCTTTCTCGCTGTCGTACCGGGAATGCTGTCGGCCCAGGTCTTCGATACGGCGGCTATCGGCTGGCGTACGCGCCCCAACACCTGGAGCTCGGAAAACGTGTTTCAATCCCCGCTGCGCTTCTTCCCGAATCCTTTCGCGCTGGAGCCCGAGGTGACCGTATTCACCGTGCACACCTCCGATTCCTCCACCGTGCCCTATGGGATACGGACATGGGGCCACAGATGGTCGAATGTGGGGACGTACGAGGATAACGTGCTCTATTTCGGGTACAATATCCCGAACATGAGTGGGGAGCCCGTACTATGGGACACCTATGAGAGCAAGTACGCAAACGGGAACCAATTCGTCATGGAGCGTCACCTGGAGGGGAGAGGGGTATCCTCGCCGTTCCGCCGCTGGGAATCCTCGATGATCGACCGGACAACCGGCGAGGGGCTCGACAAGAGTTACGCGTACAGACGAATCGTTTTCCAATCGGGGAATGTCGGTACTCAACCGGTCTTCTGGATCGCGACTCCCGCCGGTTCGGCATCGCTCAATTCGGAAAGTTCCCCTTTCATCCTCCATACGAACAATGTCCCTTTTCTGAGGCAGATCAACGCCTCGCGATCAGCGTTCGTCAACCTCTTCATGCTGAACGGTTCCGACGCCGTGCAAATCGGAAGCCTCGGGAACGCGGCGGACCACTGGCGGCCTGCGGCGATCGACCTCCAAGCGCGCCTGGCACGCCTGTACATCGACGGAGTGGCGAATCGGTACGGGATCGGTGTGGTCCCCGCCCCCTCGGATTCATTCCTGACCGTCGCCGGTGGTGCGAGATTCTCCGGAGGGGTCCGCGCTGCTTCTCCCTTCGGCGCCGACAGTCTCACCCTCGCAACGAAAGGGTACGCGGACACGCGCATTGCGGATCTTGCCGCCACCTTCGCCGCAGCGATTTCGGACTCGCTCGCGAGAGATTGCAGAACGCCGACGCTTATTCGGGATTCGCTCGATGCGAACGCCCGCGGGTACGTGACCGATCCTGTGCTGTCGGACTCTCTCGATGCCCTGCCGCGCGCAGCAGTTACGCCTTCGGCGTTGCGGGACACATTGGACACGAACGTACGGGGGTACGTGACCGCTCGTCTCCTCTCCGATTCGTTGGACGCGTTGCCCCGTGAGGCGGTGACACCTTGGGCGTTGCGCGATACGCTGGATGCGAATGCACGTGGATACGTGACGGTCCCTTCCCTGTCCGACACGCTGGACGCGAACGCGCGAGGTTATGTGACCGTACCGGTTTTATCCGATTCGTTGAACACGTTGAGGCACACAGCGTCACTGACCCCTGCTGCGCTCAGCGACACGCTGGACGCGAACGCGCGGGGTTATGTGACCATACCGATTTTGTCCGACTCGCTGAACACGGTGAGGCACACAGCGTCACTGACCCCTGCTGCGCTCAGCGACACGCTGGACGCGAACGCACGGGGTTATGTGAGCAGCCGTATCCTGTCCGATTCGTTGGACGCTCTGCCGCGTACGGCAGTGACGCCTTCGGCGCTGCGGGATACACTTGATGCAAATCTCCGTGGGTATGTGACTGGGCGACTGTTGTCCGATTCGTTGGACGCCCTGCCGCGTGCGGCGGTGACGCCTTTGGCGCTGCGGGATACATTGGACGCGAACGTAAGGGGGTACGTGAGCAGCCGTATCCTGTCCGATTCGTTGGACGCCCTGCCGCGTGCGGCAGTGACGCCTTCGGCGTTACGGGACACGCTTGATGCAAACCTCCGTGGGTATGTGACCGACCGACTGTTGTCCGATTCGTTGGACGCTCTGCCGCGTACGGCGGTGACGCCTTCGGCGTTGACGGACACATTGGACGCGAACGTAAGGGGGTACGTGAGCGGCCGTCTCCTGTCCGATTCGTTGGACGCTCTGCCGCGTACGGCGGTAACACGTTCTGCGTTGAGAGACACGCTCGACGCGAACACCAGGAAATTCATTCGGCTTGAAACCCTGACCGATTCTCTGGATGCGATTCCACGAATCCCCGGCGTCTCGAAACAGGAACTCAGCGACAGCCTGGACGCGAACGCACGGATGTATATTTCCCGGCAGGAACTGACGGATTCGCTCGATGCGGACCCACGCGTCACGGTCCGTCCCCCACGTGCGTTGGCCTCCGCGACGATAGACTGGCGGGCGGCGGAAGTGTTCACCGATACCTTGACGGCGACGACGGCATATACCTTTATCAACGAAGTGAACGGCAAGACGATCGTCGTCGCCGTCACGAACCCGTCGAACTACCAGGTGTATTGGCCTTACACGGTCCGGTGGCCGAATAACCGGCCCCCGTCATCAACGGGCGGCGGGAAGACGGATATCTACACGTTCATTCGAATAGGGACGACGACATATGGCACAGTGGTTTCGAACTATTGAACCGCGGAGCCTGCTCATGCAGGTCCCCATAAACCCCGTCAAGACAGCGTGTGTGAGGACCGTTGTGCTTGGTGTCGCATGCGTTTTATTCCTTGTGGCGGCGCCTTCTCTCTACGCGCAGAGAGCGCCGGGGTTTTCTTTCTGGCAGGAACCGACCGAAGAGCCGGGCGGGGAAGACGCCGTGATCCACACGATGCCGAATACCCTTCCTGTGCGGGATAACGAGATCGTCCGATCAGAGCCGGTCACGTCATCGGCCGTGATCGAGAGACCCTTCCCCTCGCCGTTCGGTCCCGGCTCGCTTTCCGGTTCGCGAAACATCAGCTTCAGGGTTTCCCTGGCTGAACCGTCACTCGTTTCGATCCGGATATACACCGCCGTCGGGCAGTACCTTCGAACGCCGGTCTCGGCGGTGTACCCAGCAGGCCGTTTCGATGTGGTCATAGACCCGGGTGCGGATCTCCCGAGCGGGGTATACGTGTTCGCCGTGTCCGCCGGTATGTCGTTCCATCGTTTTACCGTCTCTTACTTGCGCTGAAATCGAGCGTGGTCAATCGATATCTGCCGATTGAGAGCGTTCCCGAAGAAATACCGTCGTCGGTATCTGTGTTTTTTCGCGCCGGCGGAAGAGTGAGCCTTGGTTTCCACGCAAGAACACGCAAGAAATGGGCTCGTTCTTTGTATATTAAAAATTTGTAAAGGGGGAAGGCGACCACTTTCCTCGATACTGAGCCCGTACGCTGTGGGAATTCCGTTCGATCCCGGAACGACGGCTTCATGCGGGAACCAGAAAGGGATTGGATACCCGGAATGGGACTCGAATGGCGGAGCATTGTTTGAAATAGTGTCTCGATACCGCGGCGGATTCGAACACATTCTCCCTCGACGAGATGTGGGAAAGGTTTCGCTGAGGACGAGACTGCTCCGGGTGAGGATCGCGTGATTCGTGGAAAAATTCTCGCACTGCTCCCCGACCCTTACTGGGGGAAGGGAGGTATTGCGGAGTACAATCGCGGTGTGATCAGAGGACTCCTTGCCATTTCGCCCGACGTGGAAATACGGGCCGTCGTCCGTCGGGGGAGAGGCAGCGGAGAAACCATCCCCGACCGTCTCACGGAAATCCCGACATTCAACGCTGCGGGGTTTATCGCGCGATCGCTCGTCGAGGCGAGGGCATTCCGCCCGGACCTGCTCCTCTGCGCGCATGCGCATTTTCTCCCCGTCGCCGCCGCATGCAAGCGGCTTGCGGGCGCTTCGTTGTGCGTTGAGGCCTACGGCATAGAGGTGTGGCAACCGTCGATCAGGTTGCGCACGAAACACTGGGCCGACGTGGATGAATGCATCGCGATCAGCCGTTACACGCGGGAACGCCTGCTCTCGTGGTCCCCGCTCCCGCCGTGGAAGGTGCACGTTCTTCCGAACAGCATCGCTTTGGATGGGTTCCGGCCGAGGGAAGACCGGTCGATCACGCGGCGGCGCCTCGGGTGGGAAGGGAAACGCGTGCTCCTGACCGTCGGTCGGCTCTCCAGCCTCGAGCGCGGTAAAGGGCATGATCGCATCATCGGCCTGCTTCCCCGTCTCGAGCAGGAATTCCCCGATATCCTGTACGTCATCTGCGGGGAAGGTGACGACATACCCCGCCTCCAATCGCTTGCTCGGGAACTCGGCGTCACGCACGCAGTGCGTTTCCTCTCGGGGCTGGGGCGTGAGGAACTCGTCCTCCTCTACCACGCGGCCGACGCGTTCGCGATGCCCAGCACCCAGGAGGGTTTCGGTTTCGTCTATCTCGAAGCGATGGCATGTGGCCTGCCGGTCCTGGCAGGGAACAAGGACGGGAGCATCGACGCTTTGCGGAACGGCGAGATGGGTATCCTCGTCGACCCGGAGGACCCCGAGGAATTGTATCGAGGTCTTCGATGCGTCCTGCAGAGACCGCGATGTATCCCGGAGGGATTGAAGCGTTTTTCGACAGAGATGTTCGCCGCGCATCTTCGAATGTTGATCCAGCCGTTCCTTCACTCGGAAGTGTCATGACTGATGGGGATGT
>JARYLZ010000008.1 GCA_029907355.1 Bacteroidota bacterium
CTCGCTGGGAACAGGTACAGGCCGTCACGGGCATCGAGGACGAGCGTCTCGCTCTGCTCCGGCAGGCCGCCGCTCTGCAGAACACTCCCCCGCCGCTCCGCTTCTCCCTTCGGACGAGGGTGTACCGCGACGTGCCGCTCCGAAAGGGGTTCACAGAGGGACGCTATGTCGGCTCGCCCGAGGGGTTTTCCGGTCGATTGGACTTTTCGGTTCATGGGCGCTTTCACGGCGGCGTTCTCGTCGCGAAAGAACCCGGGGAGACTTCTCCCGCGGATTGTCTCCGATTCACTCTCTCGGCGGAAAGGATCGGTCCGCTCGCGCAGATCACTGCAGGGGATTTCACCGTCGCATCGGGACAGGGCGTCCTGCTCCGCCGCGGGGGATCGTTCGCCAGGAGCGGTGGCGTTTCGGATGCCCTGCAGAGCAGGGGAAACCGCATTTCACCGGGGCTTCGGTCGTCGGGCCCGGTGGTGCGTGGTATCGCCGCGAGCGGGGGGGCACGTTCCGTGACGATGTCGGTCTTCGCTGGAAGGGCTTTGCTCGACGGCAAGATCGATTCCGTTTCCGGAATGCTCTCTTCCATCGATGAAAGCGGTCTGCACCGGACGGAGAACGAACGAGGGAAACGAGACGCCGCGTTCGAGGACCTTGCCGGCGCGTATGCGAGTTGGGCGACCGAGACGAACGGCATTTCGGTCCGCATCGGCTTCACGGGTTACATCGCGCGTTTCTCTCACCGGCTCAATGCCCTCTCTCCATGGTCGTTCGGTGGATCCCGTGCTTCCGCTTTCGGGGTCGACGCCGTGGTTGCGGGCGATCGATGGTCCATCTCGTGGGAACTGGGGCGCGTGCGGAACGGGCGACTCGGCGGGAAAGGCGCTTTCCACGCACGGCCGAGCGAGGGATTCCGCGTCATGATGGTATACCGCGATTTTCCCGCGGACTTCGCTGCTCCGCACGTGGGACCCCTCGGCGGGCAAGGGAACACGACCCAGAACGAGCGCGGGGCGTTTTTCGAATGCTCATACCGGTTTTCCGGCCGTCTGAGCCTCCGAGCGTGGTGGGATCTCTCGCATTCTCCGGGGCCGACATACTCCATCGGCGTTCCCTCCTCCAGCACGGAGCGCGCATTCGAGGCCTGCTGGCGCGCGAGCGAGAATGCCGAGTTGTTCATCAACGGGTACGAGAAGAACGTCGATGCCGAATACGCCGTGACCGACGGCTCAGGGCGCGTAGACCGCCCACTCGTGCGCAGGATTTCGCGCAGCGTGCGTGTCGACTTCCGCCGCCTCCCGTCTCGGGGCGTGGGATTCCGCGTCCGCGCGGAATACCGAACCATCACAAACGCCGGCGTCCCCGCACCTACCGAGGACGGTTTTCTCCTCCTAACCGATATCGTCGCCGCCCCCCTGCACGACTTCTCGCTGGAAGGGAGAATCGCCGTGCACCGAACGGACTCCTGGGAAGCACGGCTTTCCGCGTTCGAAAGCGACCTTCCCGGTGCAGGATCGTCCCACCCCTTGTCCGGCGAAGGCCTGCGGGCCTACGTGTTGCTCCGGTGGTCGGCCTCGAAATGGTGCACGATTTCTTCGAAAGCCGGATGGACGATCCTCGACGGGGAGCGCACGCTGGGAAGCGGCGACGACCAGGTGCGAGGGGACACGGTAGCGCGTTATTCTCTCCAAGCGGACATCAAGCTCTGACGGGAAAGGAGCATTCGAACGCGAGGCCGCAACGAAGAAACGGAGGATTGCCGGTACGGGGAAGAGCGCCGTACCGAATCGCACGTTTCCGGTGCAGTCAACGTTCTTCCCGTTCGCTGTCGAGGATCTGGAGGTAATTCCGGTAACGGAGGGGGTGGATAGCACCTTCGGCGACGGCGGCAATGACGGCACAATCGGGTTCGTGCGTGTGCGTACAGGAGGGGAAACGGCACCGGTCGGCGCGTGCGACGAACTCGGGGTAATACGTGTGCAGGTCGGCAGGGTCGAAATGGTAGAGCCCGAATTCCCGTATCCCTGGAGTATCCGCGATGTAGCCGCCGTTCGGGAGCGCGTACAGGACGCTTTTCGTTGTCGTGTGCGTCCCACGCGAGCTCTGAACGCTGATCGTATCGGTCTTCCCCGACGCCGAGGGGACGAGACGGTTGAGAAGGCTCGTCTTCCCCACACCGGAATGGCCGCAGAAAGCGGAAATCGCGTCGCGCAGGAGGTTCCCGAGTTCCTCGATCCCTTCCCCTGTCACACAACTCGTGTACAGGACCGTGTACCCGACATCGCGATAGACATCGGCGATTTCCTCCACCGCCGAAAAGTCCTCGTCGTCGACGAGATCCATTTTGTTGATGACGATGAAGGCATCGACCCCGCCCATGGCGGAAGCGATGAGGTACCGGTCGATGAGACCGGGTTTCAGGAGCTCGTTCGTCGCGGCGGCGACGACGACGATGCGGTCGGGGTTCGCGACGATGACGTCTGCGAACCCTCTGTCCGATACCGCAGTCCGAAGGAGGACGCGTTTCCGCGGGTAGACGTGCGTGACCACGGCGTCGCCTTCACCCGCAGAAACGTAACGAACGCGATCCCCGACGGCGAGCAGGCTCGAGTTCGGGTTGCCCGTCGTCGTGGAGCGGCGCGGGCGCGCGCGGATCTCCTCGTCGCCGTCGAGAAGGAGCACCGACGGTCCGCCCATCTCGACGACGAGTGCATCCCGCTCGTTCTCCGGCCTCACGATCGGGTGTTTGCGCGGGGCGCTGCGCTTCTTCAGGAGGAAGTCGTGGTCGCTCTCCCCTTCCCCCTCGTAGCGCCAGCGTGCCTCCCCCTTCCGCCAGAGCTTTTCGATGTTCTTGCGTTTCTCGACTCGACGTGGAGAATCGGGTTCGTTTTGATCCATGAAACTCCAGACCATTCAGGAAGGCGAGCGTGTCGTACACACCCCTCTGAAAACTACGCGCGGAGGAAACGGCAGGCAAGGATAGAGAGGCGCGAGGATGGCGGATCGCGTGAAAAATCCTATTTTCTCACGCTTGCATTCATTCTCCGCCATTACCCATGACATTCATCCGCAACCCCTTGAAGCACGACCGTCGTTTCCGGATGCGTCGGGGGCTCAACTGGTCGACGCTGGGGTTTACGTATGCCGTGCTGTACATGGCGCGGTACAACCTTTCGTTCGCGAACAAGTCCCTCTCGGACAGTTACGGATGGGACAAGACGCAGATCGGGACCATCATCACCGCCGCCTTGACGTTGTACGGCGTTTCCGCGCTCTTCAACGGGCCGATCGCCGACCGCATCGGCGGGAAGCGCGCCATGCTCATCGGTGCCGCCGGGGCAGCCTTTTTCAATCTCCTCTTCGGTTTCGGTGCGTACCTGGGTTTTCTCGGGAAAGGACCGCTTCTCCTCGGGTACTTCGCGACGGTGTGGGCCCTGAACAGCTATTTCCAGTCATACAGCGCCCTGGCGCTCATCAAAGTGAACTCGGGGTGGTTCCATATCCGGGAACGAGGGGTTTTCTCGGCGATTTTCGGGTCGATGATCCAGAGCGGGCGCGCACTCATTTTTTTCCTCGGCGGCGTGATCGTCACGGTGCTCCCTTGGCAGTGGGTGTTCTTCATCCCCGCCGCCATCGTCGGCGCCATGGCGATGATGACCGCGGCGTTCGTTCGCGATACGCCCGCCGATGCCGGGCTTCCCCCATTGGACACCGCCGATGCCACCAGCGGGTACACCGGTCCGGTGAACTTCCGTTTCGTTTTCCGGCGCGTCTTCACCAACCCCATCACCATCACGATCGCCGTCGCCGAGTTCTGCACGGGTTTCGTACGGCACGGGTTCGAGCAGTGGTTCCCCCGTTACATGCAGGAAGCCCAGCATCTCCGGCTCGATTCGGCGGTTTTCCAGAAAGGCGCCTTCGCCGTCGTCGCCGCAGGCATTGCGGGCGCGTTCGTCGCAGGGACGGTGTCGGACTGGTTCTTCTCCTCACGGAGAACTCCCGTGGCATTCATCGGGTACACGTTGCAGATCGCCGCATTGAGCGCCGTCTGGCTTTCGACGGACCTGACGGTGATCATCGCGGCATTCATCGTCAACTCGATGGCGATCAGCATGGTGCACTCGATGCTCTCCGGCACGGCATCGATGGATTTCGGAGGCCAGAAAGCGGCCGCGACGGCGGCGGGCATGTTCGACGGCATGCAGTACCTCGGCGGCGCATCGGTCGGCATCGGTATGGGGTACCTGCTCGACAGGTTCGGCTGGGCCGCCTGGGGTCCGGGCATGATCGGCTTCGCATCCGTCGGCGCGCTTCTCATGCTACGGCTCTGGAACGCTCGGCCCACGCCTGCGGGCCGTTGAGTTCGAACCGCGGTTCCACCCTTTCCCACGCGGATAGCTCTATTCCTCAATGGACGGGTACTCATGAAACAGCACTGCTTCGACGTCATCATCCTCATCGGGCGGCCCGCTTCCGGCAAGTCCGAGATCATCGACTATCTGAAAAAAACGCCGTACGAAGAGCGTCTTCGGCGATTCGGCATCGGGCACTTCGACGAGATAGACGATTTCCCGATGCTCTGGGCATGGTTCGAGGAAGACGCCATTCTCGAGCGCATTCTCGGCAAGCCCCGTCTCCACACCGACGCTCGTGGGTATTTCCTCCACCGCTATTTCTGGGATCTCCTCATCGAGCGCATTTCGCTCGAGTACGACAAGCTGATGCGGGACCCCTCGTACCACGAGAAGCGGACGACCGTTATCGAGTTCTCACGAGGGACGGAACACGGCGGTTACGCCGCGGCGTTCCCGCACCTGAGCCCGCGCATCCTCGAACGCGCGGTGATCGTCTACGTCGACGTCACCTACGAGGAGTCTCTCCGGAAGAACCGCCGCCGATTCAACCCGGCGCGCCCGGATAGCATCCTCGAGCACGGCTTGCCGGACGAAAAGCTGGAGAGGTTGTACAAGGAAGTCGACTGGGAAGAAATCGCCTCCGCTTCCCCCACCCATATCGATGTGAAGGGAATCCTGGTCCCGTACGTCGTGTTCCACAACATGCCGAGCAAAACGGACGACCCCGCGCTTCTCGGTCCCGCCTTGGAAGAGATCTTCTCCCGAGCGCGTGCACTCGTGGCACGTTGAAACCGCCGAACGAGGGGAAGAGGCGGCACCGTCGTCTCACCCGAATCTCGCACGAATAGGAATCGGCAGAGATGACATGCTGCGCGATTACTCCGCGTTACGGGTGCAGTCCATCGGTCGATATGCGTAATCAGGGCCGGGAGGAAAGCCCCCTCACAAGGTTCGGCATGGGGAACAGTACCTGCTGCACCTTCTACCATCCCGCCAGCCGATGTCCAGGTTCTCCCCTCGCACGCCTTCATCCGACGCGCCATCTCTCGAAGCCGGGCCGGTAGGTTCTGCCCCTGGAACGGAATCGTTTCGCCCGGATCCCGAGAGGGAAAATGACGACGAGATGTTTCCCGGCGTATTACGGAAGATGTGGCGAGGCTTCGAAGCGTTCGATATCCCCGGGCGTACCGAGATCCCACCAACGGCCTGCGTACTCGACGCCGCGGAGAGACCACCCCCCTTCCATCGCAACTCGATAAAGATCGAAGATGTCCGAGAAGCCCGTTTCGAAACCGAGCCGGAACAGCGCCGGCTTGATCGCATGGATCCCGCAGAAACCGCGTTTCAGAACGGCTCGGCCGCCGGCAATCGAGCCGCTGAACCATGCCTCCTTCCCAAGGAACACCCCTTCGTCGTCGAAGAGAAGGGCACGGTCCGTCGGCCGTTCCTGGACAGCAAGTGCGGCGAGCACCCTCGGTTCCTCGGCGGCCGACACGAGTCGCCCGAGGTCGAAATCCGACACGACGTCGGCGTTGTGGACGAGGAATGGTGCGTCGCCGTCGAGGAATTCCCGGGCGTGGAGGATTCCGCCTCCTGTCCCAAGGATGTAGGGTTCGCGGAGGACAACGACGCGTACAGGGGCTGCGTGTTCCCGGAAATGCCTTTCGAGGCGTTCCGCGTGATGATACGCATTGACGACGATCAGCCTGCAACCATAGCGCGAGAGCGCCTCGACGGCATGGTCGATCATCGGCTTTCCCCCTGCGCGGACCAGCGCTTTCGGGACGGTGTCGGTTAGGGGCGCAAGGCGCGTCCCGAACCCCGCCGCCAGAATCATCCCCTTCACCACCAGACTCCGCGCTCGCAGTGTTCGACGGAGACCGGTACGCCCTGGCGACGCAGGTGCTCGGCGAGGCGCTCCGCACAGTAGACGGAGCGGTGCTGGCCGCCCGTGCAGCCGAACGCCACGGAAAGGCGTTCGTACCCCAGCTCACGGTAGGATCGGAGGGCGATGTCTACGATGGCCTCGGCTGCCGCGATGAATTCCTCGACGACGGGGAACGCCTCGAAATACGTCTCGACCTCCGCATCGAGGCCGCTCAACGCAGAGAGGGAAGGCTCGTACACCGGATTCGGGAGGCAGCGGCAGTCGAAGACGAAACCGCCCCCGTCCGCCGAGCGGTCCGAAGGAATACCGCTCCGAAGGTATCCGAAAGAAAAAATGGAAACGGACGGGTTCATACAGGCTCGGAAAAATCCTCGGATCGCAAATTCCCGGCAATGTCGACGAACAATGCCCGGAGGTACGGCAGGTGTTTCATGACCGGCGCGTTTTCCGCGAGCCACGCGAGGTTGTCGAGCGCCGGGGGGATCGCGGAGCGGAAACCGGGCCGGTTCTTGCGGTACCCGAGATTCCCGAACGCACCGAGCGCCTGCATGACGCGCGCAACGGCGTAGGCATGGAACTCCTCCTCGAAACGCCCTGCATCGACGGGGAACCTGGCGGAGACCCCCTCGAGATAAGCCTCGAGGAGCGAGGCGCGGACGGCGGGCGGGATCAGGGCCCGGGCGTCGAAGAGCAACGATGCAACGTCGTACGCGAGCGCCCCCCGCCTCCCGGACTGGTAGTCGATGTATCTCGGCCCCGATGGGGTGATCATCACGTTGCGGGACTGGAAATCGCGGTAGAGGAAAAAGCGGCGTTCGGATTCGAGGAGCGTCTCGATCAAGCGCGCGCAATCGCGCTCGTACGCAGTCGGATCGTACCGCGGCTGGAATCGGTCGAGGAACATCTCGCGGAAGTAGCGGCAATCGAAAGCGATCGCTTCACCGCCAAACTCCGCCGTCTGGTAACAGAGCGTGTAATCGATATCGTCCGCCGCATCGATTTGGAAACGGACGAGGTCGTGCAGGACGTGTACGTACATCTCGTGCACGTCTTCGGGGAACCCCTCTGCCCCTTCTCTCCGGTGGGCTTGCCAGTCGAACAACAGCGTGTCACCGAGGTCTTCTTCGAGGTAGGAACACTGGTCGGGCGCGACGGCGAACAGTTTCGGCACCGGCAAGCCGCACGCGCGGAATGCCAGCGTGAACCCGATGAAGGCCTTGTTCTCCGCGACGTTCCCGCCGAAAACGCCCACGGCCGAATGCTCCGTCCCGCGGATGCGGAAAACCTTTCTTTCCGAGCCGTCCCCGCGGAGAAGGTCGATACTCCGGACCGGTTCGCCGAAGCATTCCGTGAAGAGGGATGAAAGCGTGTCCCCGATCTGCATAGATTTCGCTCCGCCGCTCGCCGTGCCCGTTTCCCGGCATCGCTTCGTGCAGTTCATTCGCCCGCTTTTCCGCAACGGGCGGCACGCACCTCCGTTCACCCACCAATCGGTTTTTCGGGTGTTCGGGGTTTCCCGACGAAACATGTCAAGATATCCCGTGTATCGACGAAATGGAAACGATGCGATGGATGTAACGCTGCGATGACCGTACGGTAAGCACGTCTGCACGGTTCAATGTCTCGATCCACCGAAGAAAAAACGAGAAGAGAAACGCTGCCCTTTATTCAAAAGACGAACGGGATGAACATCCGGCTTCTCTTCATGTACGCGACGTATTCCTGACCGAATTTTTCGACGCTCTCCCTCTCCTCGACCTTCGCCGTCGCATAGAGGATCGCGGTGACGCCTCCCGCAAGACAGACGTCGAGCACCGACGGCGACTTCATGGTCATGCCCCACGCGAAGAGGATCAGCGAGCCGTACAGGGGGTGGCGGACACGCTTGTACAATCCGACGGTCACGAGCCTCGTCGTGTGATCGAGATGTCCCGCCGGCTTGCCGAATCGAACGAGAACGCGGAACCCCTCCGCCGCGAAGAAAAGGGAAACGAGGAGCAGGATCCACGAGGAGATGCCAAACGCAGACAGGGGACCATCGAACCACCCGTCGATGTTCATGAGGACGAGGACTGCGATCCCTTCCAAGGCGAAGAAACGAAAAAAACCGTGCGATTTCGGATTCGTCAAGGAAGGCCACGAGTATGCGGCGATCGAGACGGATACGAGAATGAAAACGAGCGGAATCAACATAGGGTTTCTCGAAGCGGTCGAAGAAAGCGTCGTACTCTATGGGCACACGGAGGCCTTATCTCGAAATGCTGCGGACCTGGAAGGGACCATATGCTGCTGCTCGTGCGTACGATCCGCCGGTGGATAGCCGAGTCGACAGGGAAGAAAAAAGGCGCTTCCGCCCGGCACGGTGCGGGAATGCGGAGGGGGTCGTTTCACGTTCAACCGGGCAGTGCATCGATCCCGATGTGTCCAGGCGGCACCGTCGCGCGAAGATGCGGCAGGGTGACGGGCTCTTCGAACAGCTTTTCCCTCGGAACAGCGGGCGTGATGTCTTGGACGGTCGCATTCCATGCGCTACCTTTTCCGTCGTGCCCTCGGGCTCGTTCGAGAAATCCCGCAGGGCGACGCGAGATCTACCACCCCGAGGCTTTACGCATGAACATACACAATCTCGAACCGCTCTTTCACCCTCGGCGCATCGCCCTCGTGGGTGTCACACCGAACCCGCAGAGCGTCGGCGGGAAAATCCTCTCGAACCTCGTCGGCGGTGGGTTCCGCGGCGTCGTGTACCCTGTCAGCCCGGGGTCCGAGGCGGTGCTCGGCATCCCCTGCTTCCCCGACATGGCGAGCCTTCCGAAGTCACCGGACCTCGCCATCATCTGTGCGCCGGCCGAACAAGTCCCCGCGCTCGTGCGCGCGTGCGGGGAATGCGGGACGGGCGGCATCATCGTCGTGTCCGCAGGATTCCGGGAAATCGGGCAAACGGGAAGGGCGCTGGAGGAAGCCGTGGCGGCGGAACGCGCGCGTTTCCCCGGCATGCGTCTTCTCGGGCCGAATTGCCTCGGCATCATCGTCCCCGGTACGAACATGAATGCCAGTTTCGCGGGCGGCATGCCGCGCGACGGGCATGTGGCCTTCATTTCGCAATCGGGCGCACTCTGCTCATCCGTCCTCGACTGGGCCATCGAGGAGCGCGTGGGGTTTTCGTACTTCGTTTCCATCGGTAACGCACTCGACGTGGACGTGGGCGACCTGATCGATTTCTTCGGCGAGGACGAGAAGACGAAATCCATCATCCTGTACATCGAGTCCATCGGGCGGGCGCGGCAGTTCATGAGCGCCGCGCGCTCCTTCGCGCGTTCGAAACCGATCCTCGCGTACAAGGCGGGGCGCTTCGGTGCGTCGGCGGCAGCGGCAGCATCCCACACGGGGGCCATGGCCAGCGAGGATGCCGTCTACGACGCCGCGTTCCAACGGGCCGGCTTGGCGCGTGTCTTCGACATCGGGGAAATATTCGATTGCGCCGAGCTCCTCGGGCGGCAGAAAATTCCGGCGGGGCCTCGCCTGTGCATCCTCACGAATGCGGGCGGGCCGGGCGTCATGGCGAGCGACGCCCTCCTCGCCTCGAACGGCGTGCTCGCGACGCTCTCCGACGAGTCTATGGCACGCCTCAACCAGTGTCTCCCCCCGATGTGGTCGCACGGCAATCCCGTCGACGTGCTCGGCGACGCACGTTCCAAGCGTTTCGAGAAAGCGATGGATGTCCTCCTCGAGGATGCGGGCATCGACGCCCTGCTCGTCATCCTGACCCCGCAAGCGATGACGAACCCCGATACGATCGCCAAGGTTGTCGGTGAGCGCGCCCGGACCACGCAGAAACCCGTGCTCGCGGCATGGCTCGGCGGGGCGAGCATGCGGGAGGGCATCCGCATCCTCAACGATGCCGGCGTCCCGACGTACACGACGCCGGAACAGGCTGTCCGGGCGTTCATGACCCTCGTCTCGTGGGGGCGTAATCTCGAAATCCTTTACGAAACGCCACGCGACGTCGCGGTGCAGATACCCTACGACCGGAAACAGATCCGGAACCACTTCCACTCGCTCGTTGCGGAAGAGGGGGACATCCTGCCCGAGCACATCTCGAAGATGCTGCTCGATGCCTACGGCATCCCCGCCACGCGGCCGTACCCGGCTTCCACGGCCGACGAGGCGGCGGAGATCGCGGACCGTATCGGCTACCCCGTCGTCCTGAAAATCCTCTCGCGCGACATCACCCACAAGAGCGACGTCGGCGGAGTCGCCCTCGGCCTCACGGGCACGGACGCCGTCCGGTCCGCTTTCCGCTCGATGATCGACACGGCGAGGGAGCGCGCACCGGCGGCGCGTCTCGACGGCGTGACGGTTCAGCGGATGGTCTCCCGGAGGGATTCCGTCGAGCTGATCCTCGGATGCCGGAAAGACCCCGTCTTCGGCACCGTGATCATGGCAGGGATGGGGGGCGTGACGGCGGAATTGTTCGGCGACCGCGCGCTGGGGTTCCCCCCGCTGAACGAGCGCCTCGCCCGGCGCATGCTCGAATCGCTGAAAATCTGGCCGCTCCTGACAGGCTACCGCGGCCGCCCGCCCATGAATATCGACAGCCTCATCGAGGCATTGATCCGGCTCTCCTACCTCGCCGCGGACTACCCGGAAATCGTCGAGCTCGATATCAATCCCTTGCTCGTGACGACTACCGACACCATCGCCCTCGATGCGCGGATCGTTCTCGACCGGAATGCGATGGGGAAAGACCAGAAACCGTACGCGCATCTCGCCCTCCGTCCTTACCCCGAGGAACTCGTCCGCACGGCGACGCTCAAGGACGGGACACCCGTCACCCTCCGCCCGATCCGACCGGAAGACGAGCCGCTCTGGTTCGATATGCTCCGCAGTTGCTCCCGCGAATCCATCTACACGCGGTTCCGTTCCTTCTTCCACTGGGAATCTCACCACGTCGCCGTGCGCTACTGCTACATCGATTACGAACGCGAGATCGCCATCGTCGCCGAGCGGACCGAAAACGAGAAGCGCTATCTCATCGGCGTGGGTCGCCTCATCGCGGAGCCGGACCTGCACCGCGCGGAGTATGCCGTTCTCGTCACGGATGCGTGGCAGAACCGCGGTCTTGGGGGGCTCTTGACCGACTACTGCATGGAGATCGCACGCATGTGGGGAATCCGCAAGGTCATCGCCCAGACGACCAGCGACAACCCCCGCATGGTCGCCGTTTTCCGCGAGCGCGATTTCGCCATCATCCCGGACCCCGACGGTTCGCTCGTCGACGTCGAAAAGGATATCCCGGATACGGCAGGTCCCTCAACTGAGCTCCCTGCGGGGAACTGACAGGCGATCGCAAGACGGCTCATCCTTCATCCGCCTGCTTCACCCCTTTCCCCCGAATTCCTCGGCCACCGCGAGGAAATGATATGAGGGACCGCATGGTACCTCGTCGATGACATGTGCCGATGCCGTTCATGCCCTTTCCCCGGGAAAATCGCGGATGGTTTTCTTCCCACAGTCAAAGGAACCGGCCGGCGAAGCGTTACGCCATCGCTGCGCTTTCCTCGGGGAAGATCCCCGACGAAGATATCGAGAGACACGGCAAGGAAGCAGGCGGAACAGGGGCGACCATCGGGTGGGCATCATGGGAACGACGCTGAGGGTGCATTTCCGTTCGTTTCTCCCGGTATGCTTCCGGCGAGGCCGTCCATTCACCGCTGCAGGCGCTCGTACACGATATAGAACGCGTTCGAATACGCTCGGCGGTAGTATGTTGCGAGAGTTGAATCGTGCTCTATCCAGTAGCGCGCGATTTCCGCGCCGTCGGGACTCGCTTCGCGTCCGACGATCACCCACGTGAACGCACGGGAAAGAACTTCCGGGTTTCGAAACAGGGTGTCGCGGTTCAACGCCGTCGTGAACCGCGCGAGGCGGATCCCGCTCGTCTGCATGATTCGGTGCGATTGCCCCGTCCCCGTCACCGCCAGGATACGACCGCCTTTGTCATGTGCTCCGAGGAACTCTCCGACAGCGACGGCATACGGGGTTTGCCGGTAATAGAAGCCGCCCGCGGCGTCCGCGACGGTCACGACGTTCCCCGCCTGACGCGCGAACTGCACAACAGCCGAGGCGAGGAGGAGCAGGATGAGGATGACTCGGAGAAGGGGTTGCGTGATACGCTTGCCCGCGGCTTCCGCGGCGAACGCGGCCGAAAGCGCGAGCAACGGCATGAGGAGAAGGACGTACCGCGAGTTCCACCAGCGGGTCATCTCTGCGACACCCAGGTACAACGAGAGGATCGTGAACGCGGGGGGGGTAAGAAACGCGCTGAAGAGAAACACCGTTGCCGCGCGGGGACGACAACGCGCAAGGCGCAGGGCGCCGAACACGGAGACGAGGAGGGGGGCGACGCCGACTGCCGCGAAGAGCGTGGCCACGTAGATGGAAAGCACGTTCCATGCCTGGAGATAGTACTGCCCCCGGACCGGCCGGTGTTTCGCTTGCCATGCGGCCGAGTAGTACTCGGCCCGGTGGAATGCCAGCGCGTCGCCGAACCGCGTATGGTTCCACACCAACCACAAGGCGATGCCGAGAAAACAGGCAACGGCAAGCGCGGCCGATCGGACCGTATCCTTCGCTCCCATGCGCCGGCGCACAGCGTCCCACACGAGCGCGAGGAAGACGATGCAAGCGAACGGCCAAGCCTCGTAACGGCAGAGCGTCGCAGCCGCCGTCGACAGGGCGGCGAGGGCGAGGCGGCGGACGCCCCGCTGCGGCCGCAGATCGCGCATATGCGCCCAGGCATTGTACACGGCGGCGATCATGAAAAAGAGCGCGATGGTTTCCGTCATCGCCGTCATGCTGATGTAGAGCATGTTCGGGTTGAGGGCGTAGAACACGGCTGCGAAGAGGCCGGCCCCGGGCGATGCGGTCAGTTCCGCCGCCAGCCGGTAGAGCATCACCGCACTCCATGCGAGGAGAGGGAGGCAAACGACGGCACCGGCGAGCCCCGACGCGAAGAGGAAATCCACGCGGGCGAACGGGGCGAACAACAAAGCGGGGAGAGGAAGCCATACGGTGCCGAGCCAGTGGAGTCCGGGGGAGATGGAATCCGTAATGAGACGGGCGCCGACGAGGCGCGAATTCGCATCCCCGTAGAAAGCGAAGAAACGCGGTTCGATGAGGGAAGACAGGAGTGCGACGGCGACGCCGAGCGCGCAAACACCCGTAAAGATGGCCCGCGGAATGGCATCCATGCCGAGGTTTCGATCGAACGCTCGTGCCATGGGTCAGATCCCGAACAGGAGCACATAGGAAAGGAAAACGGTGAAACCGAAACGCAGGGAACGGTTCAGCACGACCCGTCCCCGCTCGGCATACGTCAGGAGAATCCCGACCCCGAAGCTGAGAACGATGAAGACCGCCGCGAGGAGGAGACCGTTCTCGAACGTGAAGGCGTTCCGCCAGACCCTGCTGAACGACCAGATCCATGTATTGCCGAACACGACCAGGACGTGGGCCGTGTAGATGTGCAGGGTCTTCCTGCTCAATTCGGAGTAGAACCGCTCGAAGCGGCGCGTGAGATTGAACACGACCGAGTAGGCGCCGATGAGGATCAGCGAGAGGCCCACTTTTTCACAGAAGAGAAACGGGCTGGAGATGTAGAAGTCGTGCGGGGGGAGGAGATGCCGCCCGTACACGCCCGCCGTCAACGCGAGGATCGTCACGACGATACCCAACTCGCCGATTCTCTGGGCGAATTTCCACGTGTCGTTTTCCCGGAGCAGGGCGAGCGCGTACGAACCGATCGCTGCCCCGATGAAGAGAAAACCGCTGTGCGGGAAGATCGAAAAAAAACTCCCGCCTTTATAGGTCAGGTAATGCGCGAAAAACGGCGGGAGAAAAGCGAACCAGTCGACCCGGTGCACCCAGGGTGTCGCGGCGGCGATGAGCGTGCCGACGATGGTAGCCGAAGCGATGAACGCCCGGTCGCTCCTGCTCAGCGCCATGACACCGACCAGCATGAGGAGGGACACTCCGATGATGTTGAGCGTACCGACGCGGAAGAAGGCGAACCACCGGTCCGCGGGGAGGACGAACAGGTCCCATACCCTGTTGCCCGGGAAGATCAGCATGTAATCGACGAGGATGAGGAGTAGGGCGCGGCGGATGCGCTTTCGGAGAATACGAGGCAGCACACGGCCGCGCTCATCGCGCCGGATGCCGACGAAATTCACCATCCCCGAAATGAGGAGGAATGTCGGCGAGGTCAGTCCGCGAAGCCACTGGTAAATCATCCCGAAAAAACCGTCTTGCGGGATTTCCGCCGGGATGACGTACGTGCCTACCGTATGCCCCTGGATCATCATGAAGACGGCCATGAGGCGGGCGAAATCCAGGACAGCGAACCGCGGGTGGCGGCTTACGACGGCAGGGGGAACGGGCCGGTCCTCGGAAAAATCAGTCATGGGTCGGGGCTTGCGAGCAAGCGGTCCGAGACTCGCTTGGGCCGGAGAAAGATACGAGGAAATCCGATTCGACGGCGCCGGCTATCACAGACCGATTTCCACCTCGACCCAGACGCGGTGGATGTTGTAATCGTGGTACGCGTCGTTCGAGGCGTTACGGGTGAAATGGTATCCCGCCCCGGCGGTCAGGAGCGCAGTACCGTCCGCACGCATCAATACGGGCGTCGCGAGGAGGACCTGCGCGGTAAACCGCTCGTCCTTCCGCTGGGGAAACCCCGGCAGATCATCCCCGTCGAGGCTCGCTGCCGAACGCGGGTAACGGCGCCGCGCAGCGGCGAGTTCCGTTTCCATCGCGAGGCGCGGCATGATGCCTGCCCGAAACGTCGCTACCGCCTCGTCGGCCTCGTAGCCGTAACGATCCTCGAAGAAATCGTCCTCCGTCGCCGCTGCCAAGCCACGCTGATCCACATAACGTGCCGTGTTGCTCGGATTGATCCTCCGGAGCACGGAAAGCGTAAGGGAGTTGCTCGCGGCGATGTTCAGGACGGCGCCGCCGCCGAAGACGACCTGGCTCGCCGACGGCGTCGAAAACTCCGAGACGATCTTCTTCTTCGGTTTGACGCCGCCCTTTCCTTTCCCGCTGTTCCCCGTTTCGATGAACACCGTGTCATGAACGGTCTCCGTATACCGTTTCACGCCGTACTCGGTGAAACAGAACAATTCCGTCGCCTGCCCCACCCGGGCGCTCAGCGTCAACGAGCCGTCGTTCTCGAGATGCGTGAACTGGACGAATGAGGGGTATTGTTTGAACGCGAACTCGTACTCCGCACGCGCCATGAGCGGTCCCGAGACGTGCTTCCGGAGCATCGCGGAGACCGACGCTCTCCGGAAATCGTAGAACGCGAAGACGGGCTCGTCGAAACGCGCCGCGACGACCGGTTTGACGATGAGGTAGGTGACGAGGCTGTCGCTGAACGCCTCTCCCGTCGAGGTACTCGCAGGTACGCACGATCCCGTTTCCCCGCCGTCCCATGGAGACGCCCGATGGGGCATTCCGCCCGCCCGTTCGCCATCGTGCAGGCGTTCCTCCTCGTCGCTTTCCTCTTCCATTTCCTCCCCGCCGATCTCTTCTCCGTTGTCCTCCGCCTCCTCGTCGGTATCTGCCGTGTGGAAATCCACCTGCCATTGGATATAGATGCCCGCCGTGTGCTGGTGGTAAGACCGGGTATCGTACGTGCGGAACAGCGCGGCTCCGGAGTACCAGAACGGCTGGAGGAAGACGTAATCCCCCCCGATGTCGTACGAGAACGCGGCGAAAAGCTGGTGATAGACATCGGCTCGCTTGTCGTGGAACGCCCAGGAATTATCGTCGTAGGTACTCGCGAGAAAGGCAGCGGCGTTGAACTGCGCACGGGCGTTCCCGCCGAGGGCGAGGAAGGAAATCACGACAACGCCGACCGCGTGGACCCGCATCGCGGCGGCTGGAGCGAAAGGTTTCATGGGGTGCTCTCCGAACCGAAGCGAACGGTTTTCTCCCAGGTGCGCGGTCGTTTGCGGACCACGTCCAGCCAAAATGCACGAGCGACGACGTAGAGCCAGAGCTGGCAATACGTGAAGTACATCAAGCCGACGATCCCCAGGGCCTCGAGTGAATCTTCTCCGTCGTATGCGAGGGCGAGGAGGATTTCCGCGAGGAAGAGAACGACGGCGATGACCCAGACGAGGGTATACGGGCCCGGGAGGGTGATGGCGACCGTTTTCGTCACGGCGAGCAGGAAGAGGATGTCGGACGTCAGGATCGCGAAGAAGAAGACGTAGTAGAGCGAAAGGGAGTACAGCAGTTCGAGGCGGAGTTTCCTCCCCGCGATCTCCTTCCTGCGGCGGAGGAATTTCTTCGAAACGTAGTTGTTCCCGCGTACCCACCGTGTCCGCTGGCGCACCCACACCCCCCATCGTTCCGGTTCCTGTTCGTACGTCACCGCGTAAGGGATGAACTTGATCCTGCGATTCCTCATGTACATACGGATGCTCAGTTCCGCATCTTCGGTGATCGCTTCCTCGTCCCACCCTCCGAGCTCATCGACGACGGAGCGCCGGATGACGAAATTCGTCCCTGGGAGCGTCGCGATCTGGAGCAGCCGCCAGCGTCCCGCCTGCAGGATGGACTGGAAGCTCAACGTCTCGATGTTGATGAACCGCGTCAGCAGGTTTTTCCTCTTGTTCCGCGTGCGGAATTTACCGATCACCGCGCCGAGTTCCGGGTGTAGGAGGAGTTCGGCGGTGAGGTAACGGAGAGCATCGGGGGCGGGGGTGTTATCGGCGTCGTACACGGCGATCACGTCCGCTTTCGCCGAACGGATGCCGATGTTGAGCGCACGCGATTTCCCTTTTCCCCCCTCGCCAGCAGGGACAGCCAGGTGGACGATCCGCGGGTCACGTCGTCGCCGCTCGGCGATGATTTCTCCCGTGCGATCCGTGCTCCCGTCGTCGATGACGATGATCTCGAGCTTGTCGTGCGGGTAATCGAGCGCGCACATCGCGTCGAGCGTCGCGCCGATCACCAATTCCTCGTTGTGTGCCGGGATGAGGATGGAAACGAACGGGTAATCGAACACGCTCTCGTCCACGCGCCGTTTCTCCCTCGACGAGCGACGGTAGTGGAAATAGCCCGCGACGGTGAGCACGAGCTGGTACGCGATCATGAACCAGATGAGGATGACGGCGAGCAGGAAGAGAATGCTCAGGTCGATTTCGAGGAAGGTTTCCATGCTTCACCCTCCGGCGGTGCCGCCGTGCCTCCGCTGAAGGGGCTGCAGTTTCACCGAGACGTAGAAAACGAGCAGCATCCCCACGGCGATCGCGCCGAAAAGGACGATGATCGAGGACGACAGGAGGCTCGTGATGTCGATGCCGTAGGCGACGGTGCTCTTTGTCGTCACGCGCACGTCGTGCGTCCCGGGGGGGAGCGGGATGGTATATCTCTCGTGGCCTTTCCACACGACGAGCTGCTGTTCGAAGCCGTCGATGAACAGCGCGAGAGGCGCCTTGTTGAAGGACGCGAGGCATCGGCCGGTCGAGGTGTAGCGGAACGACACGCTCCGTTCGCCCTCCTCGAGGGAAACGAGTTCGCCGGTGAGCGACAGCAGGGAGGCGTGGAGGAGATCCGACGAAAAGAAGGGACCGCCTTCGACATCCGTGCGGACGGTATGCAGGCCGGGCGGGAGCAGTACCGCACCCCCTGCAGTGGTCCGAACGATGCCGTCCACCTCGATGAGGGGGTGCTGTTCTCCCGCCACGAACGAAAACGCCACAGGGGAAGAAAAACGGTATCCGCCGGCTATCCGCTGGAGACGGACCGGTGCCGCAGCGGCATGTGCGAGGAAAGGGATGTCCTGGGCGTTGACGCTCGACTCCGAGTAGATGACGACGCGCGAAGCCTCGTCCGAGCAGACGGATACCAGCTGGAACGCCTCGGTCCCGGTTTGGATGAGCGTCGGGAACATCGTCGGCGCGTCCTCCGGCCTGAAGGCGAGGATGTTGATGTCCAGGCCGAAATTCCGCCCCACCAGGGCGCGATACCGCTCTGCGATCCCGCGGTACCGACCGGGCTCCTCGGACCATCGGGACATCGGGTCCTCGATGATCGCCGTGAAAGGGTATTCGGCGCGAAGGCTCAAAATGCGTTCGACGTCGATCGCTTGCGAGACCCGCAACTCGGGGGAGCCGAGATTGTCGAGTACGGTGACGAGGGTTTCGAACCCCGGGCGGGTGCGCGCGATGCGCGCCGCAAGGTCGAGCAGTCGTCTATGGATGGAGACGATCTCCTCCACGCGGTAATCCTCGAAGGTTTTCCAGGCCACGGGGTTCCTCTTCCAGAAGAACGACGACGACGGGTCCAGCAGGGAAACGGGGTCGAACCCGTGCTTTTCCGCGAACGCCCGCCTCGCCGAAACGTGCATCGGTGTGAGGAGATCGGCATCGGTGGGCCCGCGGTTTCCGGACTCGAAGGACACTTCGGCGAAGTTGACGCCGTCGAAATCGTACTGCCGGAGGAAACGGCCGTACTCCGCAATGACGGCATTCATGCAGGCCGTGTCCGTCAAGGCGACAGGGTATCGCCAAGACGGCCGGACGTCCGCGCCGAGGCGGTTCTTCTCCCGCCACTGGGGATGATCGTTCCAGAATTTTTGGCTCACCTGCGGCGGTTCCAACCATGCGTACACGAGGATCCCGTTCGCGTGGCACAGGTCGATCAAGCGCCGGTAGTCGTAGGTGAACTTCGGGTACTGATGCCATCCCGCGGCGTGGATGGCACGCACACCCGCTGCGGCCCATCGCTTGACGAGATCCTCCACGCTCACGGTCCCCCGGTAGCCGGGGTCGAAGAACATCTCGACGCTGTTCCGGCGCAAGACGGGAAACAGCTCGAAGTACCGCCGGATGTACTCCGCGATGTACGGGAAACGGCTGAACCCTTCCCCGCTGACCGGGTCGAAACGGCACGCGAAATAGAGGATACGGCCGTCCCCGAATTTCCGCCCGATAACGATGGGGGCTTCGCTCCCTTCGTCCTGCGCGAAAATCTCGTCGTCATCCTCGATCATCACCTTCGCGAACGACTCGGGCACGCGCCAGCTGATCCCCTCTTCGGGGAATAACCGGTCATGGACCCGGTCTACCTTGAGGACGGTGGTGGTGTGACGAATGCCCAGTTCCTTCGTGAACTCCGTCTTCCCGTCCGTGATGCACCCGCCGCCGCGCCGGACCCATTCGACGACGGCGCTGAAATCCCTCACGGAAAGCGCGTCGACGACGTTATAGGGTACGATCACGAGATTATAGGGCGAAAGATCCAGGTTCCCGCCGACACGGATGGTGTCGACAGGGATGCCGACCGCGTTGAGGGCCCGGACGAAACTCTGCTGATCGCGCATGGCTCCGCCTTTGGCCGTGGAATCCCACAGGATCGCGACCCGAGCCTCGATGCGGTTCGGTTTCGGCGGGAACAGGCGGTCGAGAATGCCCTGCAGCGTCCTCGTGACCCTTTGGGCGAATGTCGGTTCACGGCTCCGCAGTTCCGTCGGTGTCGCGACGTAGATTTCTCCGGACCGGAGGGATACGGACCTCGTGACGACGCCGGTGACGCGATGCGGCTGTGTGGTCGATCGGATGGTTTTCCCTTCCCGGTCGATGATCGTCTCCCGCAGGTACTGGTCCGAAAGCCTCAGCGTGATCGTCGCCCCTCCCGTTACGATCGCCTTGTCGGGAAGAAGGACGCGGTGCGTGTCTTCACGAAGGTCATGGAAAGTGTACCCGAGTTCGCGGACACCCCGGACGAGACGTTCCATCTCGCCGGGCGGAACGTAGGAATGGCAGAAAAACCCCACCCACCCGTCGCGCACGCCGAGCGCGACGCGTGCGGCCTCGAGCATGCGTGTCACATTCTCTGCGCTGAGCCCGGGGTCGTCCGGGTCGACGGGGACGTAACCAAGGTTTTCCGGGTATATTTGTTGCCCATACAGGTCCCGTCGTATCGGGTAGGGGAAGAACTGGCTGTAATCGGCGTTGTTGATGGCGAGGCGCTGTTCCATCGCCGTCGTGAAAATATTCGAGACGGCTTCGTACGTCGTTCGCGACGCCGTGTAGTGTGGGGTTTCCCAGAGGAGAGGGTAGATGCCGTTCCGCATGCACTCCTCGATTCCCTCTACGATCTTCCTCCGCACGCCCTCCACCGTCTCGCCGCGGATCGTGTCGTTCCTCGCCGCATCCCAGAACTCGTAATCGACAGCCGTAACGCCCTTGTACTGGTGCGTGACGCCGTGCATGAGCACCGTACCCCCCTTGCGGACCATGTAGCGGACGGCATCGGCGAAATCGGGCTTGTCCGATATCGACACCCGGAGACCGGCCCCCGGGTCGACGTAGAACGGGACGAGGGAAATGACGAAGGGGACGTTCTCCCCCGCGAGCAGATCCGCCACGGCGCGCAGACGATCGGGGTCCTCGAGCGGATGCACATCTTCGATGCGGATCAGCGCGCGGTGCGAGACGGGGTGATCTCGGTGAAGCATGTCATGGAGGAGATCCGCGAAGAGGAGATAACGGTCCGTTTCCGTTGCGGAGGCGAACGGCGAGTCCGCCACGTACCAAAATTCGCCGCTTCGTAGAATGTACGGGACGGTCGACCGTTTCGACGATGCCGTCGCGATCACCTGACAACGGGAAGGGTCCGTGACGCGCACGATCGTTATGTTCGGCTCCTCCTTCGTAAACGTGTCGTTGCCGCGTCGCACGATAGGGTAACCGGTGGACGTGTCGACGGCGACCGGTTCGAACCCGTAGTGGACGGAAAAGGGGGCGAACGCATGATAGGCGAGTATGCCCGTGTGGAGCCAGACGAACGTACGCGACCGCGCCGATACGTCGCGCAGGAACACGGGGGGAGGCGAACAGTGCAAGGTGAAACCGATGAAGAACACGGCGTCGTAGCGGCCCATCGTCCCCGCCCGGTAGTCCGCGACAGGGATGATATCGATGTCGGCGTCGAAATGCCCCAGGAGAGCGCCGAGCTGCCGTGCGTCGCCTTTCGCGAGGTTCGCGGGGACATCCCCCCCTTCGTACACGACGAGAATGGAGAGCGGCGCAGCGTGGAGTGCCTCCGACGACAGGAAGCCTGCCAAAAGAGCCAGGACGAGTATGAATCGTTTCCGGGTCATGTGTTCATTTTACCACGGTAATGGGAATCACGCTGGCCGCATCGCCTGTCTTCAGGACTCCGTAATATGTGCCCGAAGAGGGGAAATCCCTCATGTCCACGGGAATGGACAAGCGACCGTCTCCCGCCGTGAGAACGGTATGGGTAAGATCGAGCACCTGCCTCCCTGTCCTGTCGTACATGACGAGCGAGGGCGCCGCACGCCAGCCGGGCGAGAGAAAGATCGTGATGACCGACCGGCTTGTGACGGGGTTCGGGGCGACCGTTTCGAGCCGGGCACCGCCGCCGTCGAAGAAAGAAAAAAAGACTTCCGCCTCCGGAAACAAGGTCTCCGTCCCGTCCATATCCACGCAGCGCAGGCGGTAGCGGACGGTGTCGCCCCCTCGGTCTCCGCACGGGTCCGCCAGGGAATAGCGCGCTCCGCTCCCATCGCCGCTTCGTGCCGGGAAGAAAGCCCGTTGCTCCCAACCGCGCCCCGCGTGCCGTTCGACGAGAAACCCCACAACGCCCTCCTCTTGCGCCGTTTCCCATCGGATGAAGGCGGAGGAACCCAACGGTTCGACCGAAAAGAGGGAGAGCGTGACCGGCGTGGGGTACGATGCGTTCGCGAGCACCATGCCGTATTCGCCGGTACAGAAAGCGACGCCTCCCGCGAGAGCGGCACCGTAAACGGCATACGTCGTGTGCACCGGGTCGGGTGTCCAGTTCCACCCTCCGTCGCTGCTCCGGAGGATCAGCCCGCCTTCGCCCACGGCGAAGAGATCCGTCGGAGAAGTCTGCACGACGCGGTAGATCGGCACCGTCACGTTGGTCGTCGTCGAGTCCCAATCGGCACCTGCATTCGTCGTGGCCAGCAACACGCCGGCGTCCCCGGAAACCCACCCCCTGTCCGCCGAGAGGACGACAGAGAAGAGTGCGTCGAGCGTGTAGGAGGTTTGAGGAACCCATGTCGCACCGCCGTTCGTCGTCCGAAGAATGACGCCGTCCGCCCCGACGGCCGTCCCGAGCATGTCGGTGAGCATATCCACCGCGAAGAGGTCCTTGAACGTCCCGCTGGGGACGGGTGTCCATGCCGCGCCCCCGTTGGTGGACTTGAGGATTCTGCCGCCGGCGCCGACGGCGAAGCCGACGGTCGGCGTCGGGAAATCGATGCCGTTCAGCGCGCTCGTCACCCCGCTCGGTACGACGGTCCAGACCGCTCCTCCGTCCGTTGTCCGGAGGATCACACCGCCCGACCCGCATGCCCATGCCCGCAGCGCGTCGACAGCGCACACGGCATAGAGGGGGAGTTGTGTCCCTGAATTCTGCACTTGCCACGTCCATCCCCCGTCGCTGCTTTTCACGATGGTACCGGCGTCTCCCACGGCCCAGACCGCGTTGACGACCGCCCCCGCCACCGCGTTGAGTGCGGCCCGTGCACCCGTGACGACGCTGCCGAACACCATCGCCGACGAGGAGCGCGTGATCTCTCCCTCCAGTCCGACGAGGACCACCGCGGTCGTCGTGCCCCCCCCCGCCACCATTCCCTCGAAGCCGTTCGTCGTCCCCGAAGCGAGGGCGCTCCATGTCGCTCCGCCGTCCGTCGACCTGAGGATCGTCCCGTTCTCGCCGCATGCATAACCGTTCATCGCGTCGAGAAACACGACCTTGTTGAGGTCCTGGGTCGTACCCGTGCCTGCCGATCGTGTCCACGTATTTCCGCCGTTCGTCGTCATGAGTACGGTTCCGTACGTTCCCGCTGCCCATCCGTGCTGTGCATCGAGGAAGAAGACGCCGAGGAGATCCGCCATAGGACCGAACACGGTCTGCGCGACCCAGGTCGCCCCGCCGTCCGTCGTGCGGCGGATGGTTTTTCCCGCACCGACACACCACCCCCTCTGCTGGTCGACGAAGCAGATGTCGTTGAGATTACTCGAGGCGTTGCTGGCCTGCGGCGTCCATGTCGTCCCGTTCGTGCTAAAGAAGATGAGACCGTTGTCCCCTACGCAATAGATACCGCTTCCCGTGCTCGTGACTTGGTTGATCCCTTCGGTGGTGGGACGCGTCAGCGGTACCCAGGTCGTACCCCCGTCCGTCGTTGAGAGGACCACGCCGTCGTCCCCCGCAGCAAGGGCGGTGGTGGGGCCGATCGCTTTCACGCCGCGGAGAAACGAGTAGACGCTGCTTTCCTGCGTTTCCCATGTCGCGCCCCCGTTCGTCGTCCGGACGATGATCCCCGCGTTCCCTACCGCCCAACCTATGGGCGACGCCGTGGCGAAGGACACGTTCCAGAGATCGTTCCCTTGAGGTCTGGGGTTTCTCCATCCCCATTGCGCTGCGGTGCTCCCCGCCATGAGGGCGAGGCACGAAAGGATAAAAAGCACAGGGTTTCCGGATATCCGCAGCAATCTGCTCAAGATGCTCATGTTCTCTCAGAGGTGAGGTATTGTCGGGGAAATGACAGAGATGTTCTTTTTCACCGTGTTACCCTAATGCATCGGGGAAACTCAATGTGTGAAATGAACGGCCTGGAGACTCCGATTCCCATTCCACTCTAAAACGAGGAAGTATATACCTGCGGTCGGGAAATCGTCCGCGTAAAGGGTGAGTTCTCCAGTCCCGCCAACCGAAGACCGCGAGGCAAGACGGTGGAGAAGCGATGCACTGAGATCGCGAACGAGACAGCCGTAGACATCATAGATGCGGAGCGTGATGTCCGCTAGCGGAAAGCCCACACCCTCGACGCGGGCTGTGCTCCGCACGGGCACGATCGTTTCTCGCGTGAACGGGTTCGGGTAAGCAGGGCCGAGCTGAAACGTCTGCTCTTCCCTATCCCGCTCGACATGCACCACATGCTGCGTGTTCGTGAGAACCGTCCCGTAATCGCCCGATATCATCACGGTTCCATCCCGCGCGTCGATGCAGAACAGGTCGTGGAACGTCGGGCAATACTGCCTGCACCAATGTATTCCCCCGTCCGAGGAGCGAAGGACGAGTCCGGAATCGCCGACCGCCCAGAGGTCCGAGCGGTCGAGACCGGCGATGACGTACAGAGATCCCCCGACGCCCGAGGTCTGCACCACCCACGTTTCCCCGCCGTCCGTCGTGTGGGCGATGGAACCCTCGTCGCCCACCGACCAGCCTTCCGAGATCCCCATGAAACGGACCCAGTACATGGTCCGGGATGTGCCTGTACGGCTTCTCCGCCATGAACCCCCGCCGTCGGTGCTCCGGAGGACAATTCCGTTTTCGCCAACGACGACTACGTTGTCGGCATCGAAAGCATGGAGACCATACAGGTATTCTACGACGCCGGCGTCCCTGCGCACCCATGTCGCGCCCCCGTCCGTCGTTCGGAGTATGCATCCGAGTTCGCCGACAGCCCAGCCGTCCCATTCGTTCGCGAAATCCACGGCGAGCAGAATATTCGAGTACGGGTTCGTCTGCTGGATCCACGTCCTGCCGCCGTCCCGGGTGTGGAGAATGATCCCATATTCGCCGACCGCCCATGTCTTCGAAGCGGAAACGGTTTTCCCCCCATAGAGGTTGTTTCGGAAGCCCGTGTTTTCCTCCGTCCACGTCGCCCCGCCGTCCGTCGTGTGAATGACGATGCCGCTTTCACCGAAGCCCCAGCCGTTTCGGCCGTCGGCGAAGCTGATCCAGTTCACGCTTTTCCGTGTCCCGAACGAAACCGCTCTCCACGAGACGCCGGCATCGGTGGAGAGAAGCATATACCCGAAATCCCCGACGACAATGATGTTCTGGTCCTCACCCCCCACGCCTTCGAGCACTTCATCCCCGAGACCGCTCTCGATCCGTCTCCATAAAGCGCCTCCGTCCATGGAGTGCAGTAGAATGCCCCCGTCGCAGGCGGCCCAGAGGCCGATCGGCCCGGCGTAGAGCGCATTGATGTTGCGGTTGATACCGGACTGCTGGGTGTCCCAGCGCAAACCGCCGTTCACCGTCGTATAGAGGGATCCGCCCGAACCCGCTACCCAGCCCGTCGTCTGGTTCACGAAAACGATGTCGAAAAGGTCGGGGCGTCCCTGGACGTTTCTCCGGTCCCATGATGCCCCTCCGTCCGTCGTTCTCAGGACGGTTCCCGATGCGCCCGCTGCGTAACCGTGTGTCGCGGAAACGAAGTAAACCGCGTTGAGCGTGACGGATACGCCGGTGGATTGCACGGCCCACGTTTCCCCGCCGTCGGTTGTCCGTATCATCGTTCCGTTGTCCCCGCATGCCCAACCGTTCAAGGCATCCAGGAAGACCACGTCGTTCAGACCTTCCGTCGTACCCGTCGCGCATTCCTTCCACTCGTACCCACCGTTCGTCGTCCTCATGCAGGTTCCGTTATCACCGACGGCGAAAGCGACGCGATCGTCGACGACGGCGACGGCGATGAGGTCATCCGTGAGGCCGTCCATCTCGCTGTACCATGTCGAGCCGCCATCGAACGAATGGAGAATCGTCCCGTCGTCGCCTACGGACCACGTATTCGAGCGATCCGCGAAACCGACGCTCGTGAGACGGTTTCCCTGGGGTTTCGGGTTGGACCACATCAACCGTCCCTGAGCGAAGGCGGCGGTAGGGAAGAGGAGAAGAATGAAAAATGAAATCTGTCGGAGGATGGGGACGCAGGTGTCGAGGCGCATGGATGCATATATGAGTCGGGGGAGATACGCGATCTGCCAGCACAGCGTGTGGGCAGATGGTTTCAAATATAGCCCGGGAAGAATTGCCCGCCAGTCCCTCCGAAATGGGACAGAGAAAATTCCTTCCAGGACAGTAGGTAAGCCCTGACAGACGGATCGAATCGGGCTACCGTCCTTTCAAGATGGGATGTCGCGATGCCCTTAACGAACGACGAGAACGAGGCGTTCCCGGCAGGAGGCTCCTTTCAGAGCCATGACCAGGAGATAAGCCCCCGGCCTCAGGGTTGGAATACCCTCCCAGACGAACACGTGAGAGCCTTCCTCGTAATGGCGGGAAACCGCATGACTCACGGATGACCCGATAGAGGAATAGAGCATGAACGACACATCTCCTGCTTCACGGAGATGGAAAGCCACCTTCACCTCCTGCGCATCTGCGCGGAGCGGATGCGGAGTGACGATGAGGCTTTCGTCCAACCGCGCCGCATCCGAGACGACTTCGACGACGGGTGAGAGGGTCGATGTGCCGGTACGATCGATTTGGCGCAACCGGTAGGAGTGGACCGTTTCCCCCGACCAGGCCGTCTCGTCGATGTAACGGTATCCTTTCGGAGAGTTGGATACGCCGTAGCCCTCCACGAAGGCGATCGCAGTCCATGCACGGCGGTCGATAGACCGCTCGATCTCGAATCCGTAATTGTTCGATTCCGTCGCCGTTCTCCAAGAGAGGAGCACGCGATTCCCGTCTTTCCTTGCCATGAAAGAAACGAGCTCCACGGGGAGAGGGATCTGGGAAACGATTTCCATGATCTTTCCCGATGCACCGTCCGTGGCTCCGTTCCGGGGGAATTCCGTCAGGCTGGGACTGTTCGTCTCCCCTCCGGAACCGCCTACAACGGACATCGGGACGAATCCGCCCTTGTATGCGATGAAACCGCCGCCGCCACCTCCACCGGGACCTTCTGCCTCGTTCCAGGTGATGAACTGCCTCCCTCCCTTTCCTCCGCGAGCGGAGAGGGAAATTCCCGAGATCGAGGTGTTTGCCTGAACGATGACACTTCCGCCGCCGCCACCTCCTCCCGGCCCATCATTCCCGATCCCATAAGTATCTGTGCCGTTAGCCCCATCCGCACTCACGCTCCCCAAACCTGTCACGAAATTTGAGAAGAGCACGACGATACCGCCCCCCCGTCCTCCCTTGCCTCCCGCGTTGTTGTTCGCATCGCCTGCACCGCCGCCACCGCCGAAAAAGACGTGGTGTACCGGATCGGCAATCAACGGATGTCCTCCGCGGCCACCCTTTTCCTGACGATTGTCCCCACCCCAATTCGTGATGCCCGGTCCTGCGTTCAACGCGTTGCGTCTATTCGCCGAATAGGAATATCCTCCGCGGCCGCCGCCCGACGACACCGATGCCGCTCTTCCGTGAACGAACCATCCCGGGTCCGACTGCCATGCGGATGCCCCCGCGACGGTATCGGGCATGTTCCCATGGCCGGACCAGGGGATTCCGTTGTCTCCGTTGGCTCCGCCGCCGCCGCCACTGTTATGGGAATTGCCTCCGCCGCCGCCGTTCGCGGGCGCACCTCTCCCATAGCGCCCGTTCGGGAGCACGGACGCGTGTCCTGCTATGCTCTCCCCTTTTTCACCTCCATATGACTCGTCCGTGGAGCGATAGGTCGGAATGGCCGACGGGAAAGCAACCGATGAATTATCGAGTAATCCGCCGCGGAAACCCAACGTGTCGGCGACGATTCTGCCGTTTATCATCGCGGTGTCGCGGACGTGTACGGCGACGATTCCACCCTTCTGCCCGTCCCACGGCTGGCCGGTGATGGTCGAACCGGAAGGGACGATCAACGTGGTGTATTGCGGCACTCGTACGACTTGTACGTTTCCGGAAGCGGTGTAATTCTGGAGAAAGGATGGGGAGACGGTCAATGTAGAACTCTCGACCGCGATCACCTGCCGAAACTCGTAATTCCCGGCATTGTTATATGCGATAATATTGCCATACGTAGAATCGTCGCTCGTGTTGATCTGCACCCCCTGTGCCTGGTAGATCATGACGAGATCCCCCGGAGAAAATCCTACCGTGCTCTCGACAGCGACGGTACCGGTTCCCTGGACAATGTTTGAAGTCACTCGCGTGTACAGGTTCACGATCTCCATGCCGGAGGCGATTTTCCTGCCGTCTTTGCCCGGTGTTTGAGAAAAGACGAAAAACCCTTCTCCCGTGAACAGAGAGATACCGATGAAAAACAAGACGCGTGCGAAACTCATGCTCAAATCCACCCCTGTAGTTAAAAAAGGAACACGTTTCCTCAAGCCGGTACCGGACGGCTCTCCCATTGACACGGCACCCCGAATTGGGATATCCAGAGTAAACATTTACCATAATCATGCCAACAAACCGCCTATTCCTGTTTTCACTATACTTAACGATGAAAACATCGAGCGCTCATGATCATTAGCCATGAAAAAAAAGGCATCGTATCGCGAATAGAGAGAAGAAAAATCAAAGAAACCTTACAGGGATTGCCCTACAGATCCGGATCTCTACGATAGGGAAACCCTCGCTTTCGGTCGATGCAGTCTGCGACGATGTCTTGTATGTTGTAGCCGCACGGCATAGTTTCCCGTGCCTCGTCGGCGAAGAAGGGATGCGACGGGTACCGGCTCGTCCCTGAGAGGATCTCGGGCAACAGAAACGCGCCACATTCAACGAAGATGAATAGAGCCCCCAGCACGGGTGGGAGAGACGACCAGCCGCGGTTCCGCCGCGAACTCGGTCTCTGGTCGTCGGTCATGGTCGTCGTCGGATCGATGATCGGGTCGGGTATTTTCATCGTCAGCGCGGATATCGCACGCAACGTCGGTTCACCGGGCTGGCTGCTCATCGTCTGGGTCGTCACGGGGCTCGTCACCCTCGCGGCGGCGCTCAGCTACGGCGAGCTCGCGGGCATGATGCCCCACGCCGGGGGGCAATACGTCTACCTCCGGGAAGCCTACAACCCGCTCATCGGTTTTCTCTACGGGTGGACCTTGTTCCTGGTCATCCAGTCGGGAACCATCGCCGCCGTCGCCGTGGCTTTCGCAAAATTCACGTCGGTGTTCGTCCCCTGGTTCGGCGAGGCGAATGTCCTCTTTACGGCGGCGGGGAAAAACGTGACGGGGGCCCATCTCCTCGCCGTTCTGAGCGTGTGGGTGCTGACGGCGGTCAATCTCCGCGGTATCCGCGAAGGGAAAATCGTCCAGGTCCTCTTCACCGTTCTCAAAATCGTCGTCGTCCTGGGCCTGATCGTCGCCGGCCTCATCGTTGCGGCGGACACGGACACATTCGCGCGGAACGCGGAACGGTTCTGGGATGCGCACCGGGTGGTCATGCGCAACGACGGGAGCGTCGTCATCGAGGCGTTGAGCGGCCCCCTCTTGATCGCCGCCGTCGGCGTCGCCATGGTCGGCTCTCTCTTCTCCTCGGATGCATGGAACAACATCACCTTCACGGCAGCCGAGGTGATCGAACCGAGGAAGACGATCCCCCTCAGCCTCGCGATCGGAACAGGGCTCGTGAGCGTGCTCTACATCCTCGCGAACGTGGCATATCTCCACCTGCTCCCCCTGCAGGGGTCTCCGCACGCCGGGGATGTCATCGGCCGCGGAATCCAGTTCGCCACGTCGGACCGCGTGGGGACCGCAGCGGCACGAGTCGTGCTCGGGGAAACGGCGGAATACGTCATGGCTGCCCTCGTCATGATTTCCACGTTCGGTTGCAACAACGGCCTCATCCTGGCGGGCGCACGAGTGTCGTTCGCGATGGCGCGCGACGGTCTTTTTTTCCGTACCGTCGGGAAGTTGAACTCCCGCTCCGTGCCGGGGGCCGCGCTCGTTCTCCAGGCAGTGTGGACTTCCCTCCTCTGTGTGAGCGGCACGTACAGCGACCTGCTCGACTACGTCATTTTCGCCGTTCTCATTTTCTATATCCTGACCATCGGCGGGCTGTTCATCCTGCGTCGAAAGGAACCGGACGCAGAACGCCCTTACCGGGCTTTCGGCTACCCCGTCGTGCCCGCCCTCTACATCGCCGTCGCTTTCGCCGTCTCGCTGGATCTCCTCGTCTTCAAGCCTGCTTATACGTGGCCGGGGTTGCTCATCGTCCTCCTCGGCATCCCCGCATTTTTCGCCTGGAGAAGGTTTCGAAAAACGAGCGAAATCCCAGCATGAAGCGTGCCAGCGAACACGATCGAGGGAACGACTCGTACCCTCTGCGCCATCAACGAAAGCGTGCGCCCGATGCCTTCGCGTCTTCTTCCCCCTGCCTGGAATCTTTCCATCCTTTCCGATGTTCATTTGAATGATCGACGGGATGAACCTCGCACGGTCGAGTGAAGCCAGCTCAACGAACGGACCCGATACCCGGAGACATCGTGGAATGAACATGGAAGAAAAACCTCTCGAACAACTCGTCCAGCAGGAGTACCGGTACGGTTTCGTTACCGATATCGAGACGGACGTTTTTCCCAAAGGCCTGAACGAGAAGATCATCCGCATGATTTCTGAGCGGAAAGAAGAACCGGCGTGGCTCACCGAATGGCGTTTGAACGCTTTCCGTCGTTGGAAGGAGATGGAGGAACCGCACTGGATCAATGCCGTTTACCCCCCAATCGACTACCAAGACATCCGGTATTACGCCGCTCCGCGCGACCGACGCAAACCGCGGAGCATCGACGAGGTCCAGCCGGAGATCCTCGAGACCTACGAGAAACTCGGCATCCCCCTGCGCGAACAGGAGCGCCTCTCCGGCGTCGCCGTAGATGCCGTTTTCGATAGCGTGTCCGTCGCCACGACCTTCAAGGAGAAATTGGCCGAACAGGGGATCATTTTCTGCTCGTTCTCCGAAGCGGTGCGCGAACACCCCGACCTCGTGCGGAAGTACCTCGGCAGTGTCGTCCCAGCTTCCGACAATTTCTTCGCGGCCTTGAACTCGGCGGTCTTCAGCGACGGATCTTTCATTTACGTCCCGAAAGGTGTGCGTTGCCCGATGGAACTGTCCACGTACTTCCGGATCAACAGTTCCGAGACGGGCCAGTTCGAGCGGACCCTCATCATCGCAGACGAGGGGGCATCCCTGAGCTATCTCGAAGGGTGTACCGCCCCTATCCGTGACGAGAACCAGCTGCACGCCGCCGTCGTCGAACTCATCGCCCTCGACGGGGCCGACATCAAATACTCCACGGTCCAGAATTGGTACCCCGGCGACGCCGAAGGTCGAGGGGGGATTTACAATTTCGTCACGAAACGCGGGCTCTGCGCAGGCAGGAAATCGAAGATATCCTGGACACAGGTCGAGACGGGGGCTTCCATCACATGGAAATACCCCGGTTGTATCTTGAAGGGGGACGAGTCGGTCGGCGAGTTCTACTCCGTCGCGGTGACGAACCGGCACCAGCAGGCCGACACGGGGACGAAAATGATCCACATCGGGAAGAACACGCGTTCGACCATCGTCTCGAAGGGGATCTCCGCGGGGGAGAGCAGGAACACATACCGCGGTCTGGTCAGCATTCTCCCCTCCGCCGACGGCGCGCGGAATTTCTCCCGCTGCGACTCGATGCTCATCGGCGACCGTTCGGGCGCCTCCACGTTCCCCGTCATCGACGTGAGGAACCCGACGGCGCAGATGGAGCACGAAGCGAGCACCTCGCGCATCGGGGAGGACCAGATTTTCTACTGCAACCAGCGCGGCATTTCCACGGAAGACGCGGTCGCGATGATCGTGAACGGCTTTTGCAAGGAGGTATTCCGCGAGCTTCCCATGGAATTCGCCGTCGAGGCACAGAAACTTCTCGGCGTCACGCTCGAGGGCGGCGTCGGTTGACGCGCATCCCGAGCCATTTCAATGGACACACAACCCATGCTACTCGAAATCCGCAATCTCCACGCTTCCGTCGAAGGGAAACCGATTCTGAAAGGGCTCACCCTCTCGGTGGACGCCGGCGAGGTCCACGCCATCATGGGGCCGAACGGTTCCGGCAAGAGCACCCTCGCCAACGTCCTCGCGGGGCGCGACCACTACGAAGTCACCGAGGGTGAAGTGCTGTACCGCGGCCGAAACCTCCTCGGCATGTCGCCCGAGGAACGCGCCCGGGAGGGCGTTTTCCTCGCCTTCCAGTATCCGGTCGAAATCCCCGGCGTGAGCAATGCCTATTTTCTCAGGACCGCACTCAACGCCGTCCGCAAGGCTCGCGGTCTCGAGGAACTCGATGCCCTCGATTTCCTCGAGTTCCTCCGCGGGAAGATCGAACTCGTCGAAATGGACGATTCGCTCCTCCAGCGATCCGTGAACGAGGGGTTTTCCGGCGGCGAGAAGAAACGCAACGAAATCCTTCAAATGGCCGTGCTCGAACCGACGCTCGCGGTCCTCGACGAAACGGACTCCGGACTCGACATCGACGCATTGCGCGTCGTGGCGGGTGGTGTGAACGCTTTGCGCTCGGCGGAGAACGCCATGCTCGTGGTAACCCATTACCAGCGACTGCTGAACTACATCGTCCCCGACCGGGTCCACGTCCTCTTCGACGGGAGGATCATCCGTTCGGGGGATAAAACGCTCGCATTCCGCCTGGAAGAAGAGGGATACGACTGGGCGAAATCCCCGCCGGAAACCAACCGTGCAGTCGCGTGAGGCTTCCGTCATGGCCCCAGTCACCTTCGAACCCGTCGATGCATTCACGGCACGGCACCGCGACTTCACCAGGGAAGTCGACGGCGCGACGCACCCCGTCATCCAGGCCCTTCGCGAATCCGCGATCGCACGCGTCTCCTCGATCGGCTTCCCGACGCGGAAACATGAGGAGTGGCGTACGACGGACCTTACGCCCGTGTATGCGACACCTTTTTCGCCTGCAATCCCCGACCCGGGATCGGCAGTCGAGATCCCGCTGCCCGCGAAACTTTTCCTCGAAGCGTCTTCACCGCTCGCGGTCTTTGTGGACGGTATTTTCGTAACGCGCTTGTCCCGTACGCCGACCGACGGTCACGGCGTCACCGTTTCCGCACTCAGCAGGATGCTCGACGAGTCGGGGGATTTCCGTGCCCTGCTCGAGAGTTACGACGAGAGCCGTGCGGACGTCTTCGCCGAGTTGAACAGCGCATTCCTCGTCGACGGCGCCGCCGTGCAGGTTGAGGACGGAAAGGGTTCCGACCGGCCGGTCGTCCTGCTCCACCTCTCGACCGCTGCGGGAGGTCCACGACACGTCTCTCCGCGCACCGCCGTCATCGCGGGTCGGGGCAGCCGCCTCCGCCTCGTCGAAATCCACGCATCGCTTGGTGACGGGCGTACCTTCACGAATGCCCGCACGGATATCAGCCTTCATGCCGAGTCGACGATGGAGTATGTCCGAGTTCTCGTCGAAAACGAGGGAACGATTCACATCGATCGGACGAGCGTCCTGCAGGAAACGGAAAGCACCGCCGCGACGCATTCCTTCGTGTTCGGCGGCGGTACCGTCCGGCACAACCTCGTGCACACGCTGGACGGAGAGGGGGCGGAAGCCCGCTTGTTCGGGCTGGTCCTTGCGGACGGCAGACGCCGTGTGGACAATGTCACGCGGATCGAACACGCTCGACCTTCCACGCGGAGTTTCGAACGGTACAAGGGCATCGTCGCGGGCGAAGCCCGCCACAGTTTCACGGGCCGGATCGTCGTCCGTCCCGATGCCGCGAAAACGGACGCGCGTCAGACCATCGCCAACCTCCTCCTTGGCGCCCGCGCATCCGCCGAGGTGAAACCCCAGCTCGAGATCCTCTCCGATGACGTCCGCTGCACTCATGGTGCGACGGTAGGACGCCTCGACCCGGACGCTCTGTTCTACCTGCGTTCCCGTGGTATCGACGCCGACGAGGCGCAGCGAATCCTCACGCGGGCTTTCGCCGTAGAGATGCTCGACGAAATCGGCGAGGAGTGGATGCGCCGGTCTCTCGACACCCTTCTCCAGGACAGATTACGCCGGATCCTCTGATGGAAGACATTCCCTGTTGCCCGCCCGACATCGAACGTGCCGCCGGTACGAGCGGCATTCCGCGAATCGACCCCCGCGTCGTACGGCAGGATTTCCCGATTTTCACCCGCACCTACCGGGACCGTCCGCTCGTGTACCTCGACAGCGCGGCCTCGACGCAGAAACCCGCCGCGGTCATCGACGCGGTGCGTTCTTTCTACGAGGAGCACTACGCGAACATTCACCGGGGCGTCTACCATTTGAGCCAGATCGCCACGGCGCGTTTCGAGGCGGTGCGCGAGAAAGTCCGCGACTTCATCCATGCCGCTTCCTCGAGGGAAATCGTTTTCACGGGCGGCACGACGGACGGCATCAACCTCGTCGCGCGGAGTTACGCGCGCGACCATATCCGCGAGGGCGACGAGATCATTCTCTCGACGATGGAACACCACGCGAATATCGTCCCCTGGCAGATGGTCTGCGAGGAACGCGGAGCCCGCCTGCGCGTCATCCCGATGACCGACGAGGGCGAACTCCTGATCGACGAGTACGAAAAGCTCTTCGGTCCCCGCACGCGGATCGTCGCCGTCACGCACGTATCGAACGCGCTCGGCACGGTCAACCCCATCCGCCGGATGGTCCGCGTCGCCCACGAGCACGGTGTTCCGGTCCTCGTAGACGGTGCCCAGTCCGTCCAGCACATGCCGATCGACGTACGTGATTTGGACTGCGACTTTTTCGTCTTCAGCGGGCACAAGATGTACGGACCGACAGGTGTCGGCGTCCTCTACGCGAAATCCGACTGGCTCGAACGGCTTCCGCCCGTCCGCGGGGGGGGTGACATGATCCTCTCCGTCTCGTTCGAGAAAACCGTTTACAACAAGCCGCCGTACAAGTTCGAGGCCGGGACACCGAACATCGCGGGCGTCATCGGGCTCGGCGCGGCGATCGATTATCTCCGCGCCCTCGACATGCGAGCGGTCGCCGTCCACGAGCATGCCCTCCTCGAGCAGGCGACGGAGCGTATGCGCGCCATCCCCGGTGTGCGCCTGATCGGGACGGCGCCGGAACGCGCGGGTGTCCTCTCCTTCATGCTCTGTGCCGTTCACCCCCACGATATCGGGACCATTCTCGACCAGGACGGCGTTGCGATACGGGCCGGTCATCACTGCGCGCAGCCGACCATGCAGCGCCTGGGCATCCCGGCGACAGCCCGCGCATCCTTCGGCGTCTACAATACCGACGAGGATATCGCCGCTCTCATCGCGGCCGTAGAACATGTCTTGAAGGTGTTCTCATGAGCAACGACATCCACGACCTCTACCAGGAACTGATCCTCGACCATAACCGCTCACCGAGGAATTTCCGTGTCATAGAGGACGCCGATGTGCAGCGGGAAGGCTTCAATCCGCTCTGCGGCGACCACTACACCGTATACCTGAAACTCGACGGCGATGTCGTGGCGGATGTGAGCTTCCATGGGTCGGGGTGTGCCATATCGAAAGCGTCCGCTTCCATGATGACCACGATGGTCAAGGGCAAAACGCGCGACGAGATCCGAAAGCTTTTCGAACGCTTCCATGCCGTGGTTACCGGCACGGAACGAGCAGGCGGATCCAGCGAAGAACTCGGCAAGCTGGCCGTGTTCGCCGGTATTTCGGAATACCCGTCGCGCGTGAAATGCGCCACTCTTCCCTGGCACACCCTCCACGAGGCACTGTTCGGCCCCCCGCCGGATATCGAATCGAGCGGGGCGACGACGGTCACCGCGGAATGAGACGAGCGCAGCAGCGTGGAGACATGTGCCCGTACGTCTCTCCGCATGCAAGACCGCACACCCGCTCATGCGGAGAGTCGTAGAGGTCACTTTTTCCTGGCGACGCGTGCGGCGAACGCCCCGTCCATGCGATGACGGTGCGGGAGTGTCTCCATGAACCCCTCGCCCGTCACGAGCTGAGGGGCGAGGAAAGCCCGTGCGTTCTCCACCGAGAATTCCGGGTGCCTCTCGAGGAACGAACGCATCTGCCACGCGTTCTCTTCCGGTTCGGTCGTGCACGTGCTGTATACGAGAACGCCGCCGGGACGCACGAGATGGGCGGCATGGTCGAGTATCGTTCGCTGGATCTCCGCCATCTTCCGAATATCGTCCTGCTCGCGCTTCCACTTGATGTCCGGCTTCTTGCACAGCACGCCGAGGCCGGTACACGGAGCATCCACGAGCACTTTGTCCGCCGGCGGGAGGTCGACGATCGATGCATCCCCCTCGACGGTCTCGATGATGGTGATACCGAGACGCTCGGCAGTCGCTCGGACGAGCCCGAGACGAGCAGGGGAGAGATCCACGGCAACGATTCTCCCCTCGTTCCGCATCATCTCGGCGGCATGGACGGATTTTCCGCCCGGGGCGGCGCAGAGGTCGTACACCGTTTCTCCGGGGCGCGGCGCGAGAAGGCGACCCACCAATCCCTGACTCTCGTCCTGGATGGTGAACAAGCCGTCGAGAAACGCTCTCGTCTGGCGGATGTTCGGGAGATTCCTCACGGTGACGTAATCCTCCAGGAAAAAGCACCGTCGGTAATCGATGCACATCTCCGTGAGCGTCTCGAGAAACGCGCGGTAATCGGTGCGGAGAGGATTATAGCGCAACGTGAGGAAAGGGCGCATGTTGTTCGCCTTGAGCAGTGACTCGGTCTGCTCGAAGCCGTACCGTGCATGCCAGCGGCGCACGAGCCACATCGGGTGGGAATGGACGACGGAGAGGTACTGGAACTCGTCGCCGGACGCGAGGGGGTAATGGATGTTCTCGATGTTGCGCGCGATGTTCCGCAGCAACCCGTTGATGGTATCCGCCGGTTTCTGCCCGCGGAACCGCTTGACGAATTCCACCGCCTCGTTCACGGCCGCGTGGTGCGGGATCCGTGTCAGGAAGAGGATCTGGTACAAGCCGACACGAAGGGCGTTCCGGATCTCCGGTTCGATTTTCCCATAGGCCCCGCGGTAGAAACTCGTGAGCACCCAGTCGAGCCTGAGAAGGTTCCGCATGACGCCGTGGACCAGCTCGTTCAAAAGCCGTTTATCGAGCGGGTTGAACTCCCCGCCTGCCATCTCGGCGTCGAGGAGCCTGTCGAGGTACGCGTCCGTCCTCTCGATACGGGTAAGGATCTTCACCGCGGTCCCGCGGACGCCCTTGTACACCTCGGGGGGATATTCCGCTTGCTGTTCCATGCGCATCGCGTCGGTTGTCACGTTCCGCGCCAGGCCGCACGCTGGTGTGCGGTCGCATCGAAGACGGCCCGCAGGAGACGACGTTCGGGCTCGGTGAAGCGGCACCCCCGCCGCGCCATGACGGTCTCCGCCACGGCGGCGCACATTTCGAAGCGGTACTCCTTGAACCCGTTTTCCCCACCCCACGCGAAACTGGGGATATAGGCGGGGAAGTAGCCGGCGCCGAAGAGATTTACGCATACACCGACCGACGTCCCCGTCGTGAGCATGGAGTTGATGCCGCATTTCGAATGGTCGGCCATGATCGTCCCGAGGAACATCGTCCCGGTGTCGTACTCGGTGCCCTCGAGCGTCATACGGATGTTCCGGTAGGTGTTCTTCAAATCGCTCGTGTTCGTGTCGGCGCCGAGATTGGTCCACGCCGCGAAATAGGAGTGACCGGCGAAGCCCTCGTGCTGTTTGTTCGCGTAGGAATGGAAAATCGTCCCTTCCACTTCCCCTCCGACTTTGCACACCGGCCCGATGGAGGTCCCGGCGTATATCTTCGCCCCGATCTTGATCTTCGATTGCGGCCCGACGTACACCGGTCCGACGAGTACGGCGTTGTGCATGATCTCCGCCCCGCGATCCAGGACGATGGGCCCCCCGGACGCGTCGAGTACGACTCCCTCCCCGAGCCGAGCATCGGCCCCGATAGAGATGTTGCCCGCCTCGACGAGGCGGGTGGAAGGGGCGAGACACGCGGTCTCGTCGAGGATGCCGAGCGGCACGAGTCGTGCATCCTCGATCATCTGCGCGGGGTTCCGTACGATGATATCCCATGGGAAGTGGATCCGGCAGGCGGGGACCTCGATATGCGCCGGGGCTTCGACGATTTGCGGACCATCGCCCGCCAGAAGCCCGGCGAAGACCGTATCCCGCCACCGGTGCGACGATGCGGTGTACCCGATGACGCGATGGTCGGCCAGCAGAACGGCATCCGTCTGGGCTGCATCGACGATGCGGCGCGCAGCGTCGCCGGACAATTGCACCGTCCCGTCCAGGAATACGACCGGGCAACCGGGGGAAGTGTTCACCGGAGCGTTTTTCCGCTCGCGGACGACCTCCGCCAGATCCGGGCGCACGACGGCGCCTAGGTCGGTACCGGGGAACAGGAGGGAGGCACGCTCCCACGGTGTGAACATTCCGCAGCGCAGATCGAACGAGGGCTGGAGGTACGTCAGCGGGAGCAGGTCCCTGACGTCGCGGTGCTCGTAGAGGATGACGTGCATCGATTCTCTTCAGTGAAGAAGGAAAGGCTCTTCGTTCAGCAAGCGCATCTGTGCGAGGAGTGCACGCATCATGTCGCGGTATTCTTCGACATCGGGGGCGAGGCGAACCGTTTCGCGGTAGGCACGGAAAGCGTCCTCGCAAAGCCCTTTCCTCTCGAAGTAAATCCCGTGGATCAACTGGCGTGTCACGTCGTCCGCGTTCATGGCGGTCAATTCCCGGTCGAGGGATTCCACCTCGCGTTCGATCGCCGACACCGTGTCCGGGGGGAGGAGCGAGAAGGTCTGGATGTTCGACACTTCCCCGTCCGTCAGGCGCGTGATCTGCCAGTGGTACACGCCCGGACCGGGGATGACCCCGTTCGGGATACGGGCCGCGAAACCGCTCCCCTCCACGCTCCAGCGCTGGACGATCTGAAAGTTGTCATCGAGGACGAGGATCTCGTATCGGCCGGCGGAATCCGTATCGATCCATGTGAAAGTCGGCTGGGCCGTCATGATCGCGCGCGTGGGGAAGACCGCGCTGAACACCGCCTGCTCGCCCCGCACGGCGCCGTATTCACCCCCTTCGCGTTTCGTCTTCGTCCGCGAAATCTGCGCGGCGGCGTACTGGAGGATTTTCCCCGCCGCTCCTTCGCCGCTTCCCGCAATCGGTCCCTGCAGGAACTCCGCGAGCGGCTTTGTCGTGTTTTCGTCCACGCTCACGAGGCGGTCTTCGTTCATCATCAGCTTGACGTAGCTGGCGTACGATGTACGGATGATATCCTTCTTCCCCAGCACCATGCCGACCGTGATGCGCTTCCAGTTCTTGCCCTTGGACATGACCTCCACTCTCCCCCGCAGGCTCATCACGATGAAGGAGTCCTGTGCCTGGAGGCATACCGTCAACAAGCACCCAGCTATCAACCACAGACCGATCGTTCGCATGTTCGCTCCTTGATCCGAGTTTGACAGGGGAAAATATATGCTTTGAGCGTGTCGTTCAATACGCCGGTGTCGAGCGGCGAATCCCCATCCGGCAAAATCCCCGGTCATCCACGTCCACCGAACGAGTCGGAAACTCCCCGCGCGGAATCGACGACGAAGACGGTTCCCGCACGTGTTCCGATCGTGCAGTCGCGCCATCGAAAGCACATGATCGGGAGACAGGACCGGTCGATTCGGTGCTGTTACGCTTCCTTCGTGTCTCTCATCATTGACCCCCTTTGCTCCGTGACCAACGGCCGGTAGCAGCTCATCCCGCTGTCGGACATTTCAAAATCGATCGTATATGCCGTTTCGAGCGATGGATGATCCCCGCCGCCGGGGGGGACGGAATCCGTTCACCGGATGAGGAACGGCGTCACCCATTGCAGGCGGATATCGGCGAGGTAGTGGATGAGCATCGCACGGAACACCGTCGCCTCGGGGGCGGCTTGCATCGCTTCGCGGTATGCATGGAACGCTTCCTGCCGCAGGTTTCTCCCCTCGTATACTGCCGCCTTGAGAAGTGCTCCGATAACCGTGTCGTCCGCGCCCGGCATGCGCCCCAGCGCTTCGATCTCCGCTTCGACGGCCTGGATGGTATCCGCTTCGAGAACGTGGAACGAACAGATGTTGCTCGTCTCGCCGTCCCGGAGACGGACCACCTGCCAGTGATACCGTTTCCCCCGATCGAGCAGCGAATCCCCCCGGCCGGAGGCATACAGCCCGCCGGGGAAGACGAACCTACCGAGCAACGAGAAATCCTCGCGGAGAAGGATGCATTCATACACGCCCGCCGTATCCGTGTCCACCCATTCGAAGGTCGGGCGTCTCGAGAGCGTCGTGCCTTCCGGGAACAGCGCTTCGAAAACGGATGCCGCGCGGACGCCGGCCTCCACACCGGCTCTCGCACTCCCGGCCCTGCCGATACGTCTCTCCAATGCGCGAAGCACCCGCGCTTCTTCCCCTCCGACGCCGAAGTCGTGGGCCGTCTCAAGGTCCGCGAGGCGGCGCGAGGTGCGTTCTTCGATGGCGACAAGGCGGCACCCGCCGACGAGGAGTTTCACGGAACTCCCGTACCCGGTCCGCATCCTCGTGCCCGGCCCGAAGCGGTCCCCGACGTGCACCACCCTCGCCTTCGAGCCCGGCATAGTTGTCGCCGTGACCTTGCCGCGCACGCTCACGACGAGGAATGAGTCCTGCGGTGGTGCAACCGGGCTGTCGGGGCGGAACACAGCCGCCGCGACGAGAACGCAGGACAGCGGGAGAGTCATGCGTCGCTCGCCCGTGTGAACGCTGCGATGCGGGTCCCTTCGGACAGGCGTTCGAGCATTCGGATGACGCGGTCCGGGAGCACGGGTTCGCACGCGACGGTGTCCCCCGCGTAGATGGGGAAAGGGGGCAATGCGAATTGCCGCGGCACGCGCCCGTGGAAAACGAAGAGTTCTTCGCGCCGGTGCAGTTTACACTCCCCGATGACGCAGAACGGTTCGAGCGGGAGTGCGCCGTCGGTCCGCGGCCCACCGACGGCATGGGTATCGCCGGGAACAGCCGCCTCGACCGTCGTCGCGAGAGGGATGCCGCCCGGGTAGGTGACAAGCAAAGTTTTGCCGTCTTCGATCTTCGGCCGCACGATAGTGCTCGCGAGGTACGGCCGAAGCGTTTTGAAGAACATTCTGAGGATATGCGGGAGGAGAATCTCCCATTCCTCGAAGTAGAAGAACTCGTTGTAACGCGGGGATTGTGTGGAGAGCAACAGGTCGCGCACACTGCACTCGCGCATGAACTGCCGCTTTCGACCCTCGAGGAACTGGAGGAAATACCGGCGATGCATTGCGCCTGTTTCCCCGCTCGAGAAACAGTCTTCGATCTCCGGAATGAGCGCGCGCCATGTTTCCACCGTGGGGTTTTCCCATGACGGCGGCAAGGGGACGCCGTCCCGGAGACACGAAGCCGCACGGACGGCAAACGCGTATTGAATCAGCGATTGCGCCGCGTGGAGCGTCCTGATGTGAGCGGGGAAAGAGTCGGGGTCTTCGAACGCTTCGTGCAGGCGGCGGGCGACGGGGTGACTTGTCTTCCGGAGCAATGCCGCCGCGCGGGCGCGGAGGAGGCGGAAACGGAGCGTGTTCGTGAGCGCGTTCGCCGGGATGAAAAGCAGGACAGCGGTGGCGGAGAGGTTGTATGCGATCTTGACGTGGAAGAAGAAAAACGCGATGATCGGGAGGAAGAACACGATGATCGTCTCGATGACCAGTGTCGCGGAAATGAGGGTCGCCAGGCCGGCCCGGGATGTCGTCTTGGTCCTCAGCACGCGGTACAGGGCGATGCTCAGGTAGGAAAGGACGAATGGGATCGCCCAATCGACGAGGGGAGGGACGGAACGGATGAATCGGTGCTTGAGAACCATGTCGACGATATTCGCATGGATCACGATCCCCGACATGTCCGGCCCCTTCAGGCCGACCTTCCTCCCGAGCGGCGTTTCGTGCGTGTCCAAGAGGAAAGAAAACCCTTCGTCGTTCACGTAACCGACGAGTACGATGGACCCCTCGAACATGCGCCGGTAGACGGCATCCAACGCCGGCGGGGCTGCGAGCACGTCGTCGATCGCGAGCGGCACGAACTGCTGGTATTCCTGTCCGCCGTAGCGGGGCAGGTACGTGCCCGAATAGTGGATGATCTGGGGCTGTTCCCCTTCCGCGAGGATCGGGGAAACCAACGCGCTGTCGTACAGCGCCACTACTTGGATCGCGAGCGAGAGCACGCGCTTGCCTTCGATCGTCCGGTACGGCCAGAAGCGGCGCACGACGCCGTCGTCGTCCCGGATCATATTCGCGTATCCCGTCACGGGGTGGACGGAATCGATTCTCGGGTCGAGCGTGATGCTGGGCTTGAGCGTAGCGGCATCGAAGCCGGTCGCGAGGACGACGTTCCGGTTGTCGCGCAATGCCGCTGCGAGGGAGTCGATCTCGGCCAGCCGGTCCTCCGGGTAGAGGTCGACGTGTTCACGGTCGAAGAAGACGTCGATCCCGATGACGCGGGCGCCGTAGGCGTTCAGCTTCCGGATCAGCCGCGCGATTTTCCCGTCGGGCACGGGGGCGACGTCGCGGATGTTCAGGAGGCGTATGCGCGGATCGGCGTACTCCATGTCCTTGATCGCGAATATCGCGTCGAGGCTCACGTCCTCGATGTTCAGGAAATCGATGCGGTCGAAGATGGGGTTCAGGAACGAGGTCTCGTCCGCCTCGGGCAGATTGTCCGAGAGGAAACCGAGCGCCGCTATCATCAGGAGAACGAGCACCGATGCCACCGCGTACTCGATGTTCAGGAAATATCGGAGGAACGCCTTTTTCATCCTCTGCCGGGCAGGGGTTGATTCGTGCGGTCAAACTATCGGAAAGAGCGCCGAAAATCAATGCGGCAGCGAACCGGTGCTCAACGGTCGGAGAGGTCGAAACCGAAGAGAACGCCCACGTACCATTTCCATTCCTTCCCGTACGTGACGGGCCGGAAATCGAAGGAGCGCGTGAACGGCGTGAGACCGTACGCCCCGCTGAAGAACACCCGTGTCGGGTAGAGCGAGAACGAGAATGACTCGAGGCGCAATTCGAATCCGACATCCTGCTTGACGTTCCGGATCGTCAGCTCTTCGGACCGCATGGCCGCATCCCCCGCATCGTAGAACACGCCGCCGTAGAGTTTATCGAAGAGGATGTGCCCGACACGGAAATCCATGCTCGGGATGATGGGGAACCGGTACGTGACGCCGACATGGTACAGCTCGTTCCCGCCGAGGGCATAGTACGTGTACCCTTGCATGCCGGTGATCCCCCCGCCGTAGAAGTTGAAGAACTCGTCGACGGGTTCGCCGAGAATCGTGCCGGCGCGGAGACGCAGCGAAAACGTGTGCGACAGACCGGGGATGCGGGTCGCTGCCGTCATCGTCCCCTCCAGCCGATGGAACGTATAACGCGTGTACCGGGGCACGAGCATCCCCGTCGACGCATCGTAATCGTAATCCCCGTTCGGGTTGAACCGGTTGAACTCGAAATCGTAATAGAAACCGACGCGAATGCCTGTGGGGTTGATTTCGGCGTCGCGGGTCGGGTTGACGTCGTGGTGGCGAATCGCGACATGGAGATTGTTCCCGATCAGGTACAGGTTGTCGCGTGCGGCCACGAGCTGGTCGGTGTCGGGGTTCCGGAAACTCCCGATCGTGCTCGTGTAACGGCTGTGGCGGTACCCGGCCTCCAGCCGCGTCTTATTGGAGAACAGGTTGTGCCGCACCGTCACGGCGAATTCCAGCAGGTTGAACGACACGCCCACGGACATCGTGTCGAGCGGCAACGCGAGGATCGACGTGGTTTTCCGCGTGACGTTCGCGATGTCGAACGACAGGTCGGGGTAAATGCCCAGGGACCCGAGCAGGGGCAGGCGGTCGCGGTAGGTGAACGAGGCGAAGAGATCGCGTTCGAGCCTGCTGTTGACCGCCGCACTCCCCATCATCTCGATCCGTCCGAGGATGTCACTGGAGAAGAACATCACACCCGGCTTGAGGAACTGGAGGCCGCGGTTGTCGGGATTGTACGTGTCGACGCGGAGGAAGGGGAAGAGCATCATGCTCTGGAAAATGTTCCGGTACGGTCTGGCCGTCGTCTCGGGCAGGCGCGTGTCGTCGAAATCCCGAAGCGCTTCCCAGTCCCATTCCTCGTCTCGGTTCAATGGGGGGACGAGCGGTGATTCGGGGATGTAGTCGCCGATTTCACCGCGGAGAGGCTCCGCGCTCTCGAGGAGGGCGAGTTTGTAGCCGTCTGCCGTGTACATCGCATACGCGACGGACCCCGACGCGTCCACCGACGGCATGAATGCGCCGCCGATACAGTTCGTGACCTGCTCGACGGTCCCCGTCGCCGACTCGTAGCGGTATACGTTGAAAATCCCCGTTCGATCCGAGACGTAGTACAGATACCGGCCGTCCGGGCTGTACGTAGGATCGCGGAAATCCGCTGTGACGCCCGAGATGAATTCCCGGAAATTGTTCCCGTCGGCGTCGACTCGCGCGATGCGCCGCCGGCCGCGGTCCGCGTACCCGAAGACGAGATGGGAACCGTCCGGGGCCCACGCGGGGGTGAATACCTGTTCCCCGTTCGCGAACGCCGTGAGGGGGCGTATGTTCCCCCCATCCGCATCGACGAGGCAGACGTTCATCGTGCCGTCTTTCGTCGTCACGAATGCGATGCTCTTCCCGTCCGGGGAACAGGCGGGGTTCGAGGCGCGCAAACCGTGCGTCAGCCTGCGCTCCGACCGTGAGGCGACATCGTATTCGTAGAGGTCGGTGAAGAGATGCCCGTACACCGACGGCGTGTTGTACCTGCCGTAGACGATCTTCTTCCCGTCCGGTGACCATGACAACGTCGACCGCACGCCTCCGGCGACCGCTTCCTCCGTGCCGGTGCGCCGATCGTACAGGTACACGCCCGCACGGCTGAAGAAGTCTTCGTCCTTGGTGGAAAGGTAGGCGATGCGCGATCCGTCGGGGGAAAAGGCCGGGTGGAGGTTCCCGAAACCCTTCGCGCCGATCACGCGCCCTTCCCTGCGGGTGCGGAGAACGGGCTCGATGCGGCGCGCGTAATCCTCCCGGAGATGCGAGCGCCATGCGCGGTACAGCGAGTCGCCGCTGATCCCGAGAACGCGCCCGATGGCCGCATCGACGGTGAAGACGAACGGTTCCGACAGGGCGCGCGTGATGGCCGGGAGAGCGTTCCTGCCGTACGTCGCGGCGATGAAGCGCGTCAGGTTGTACCCCGCGTTGTACACGCTTTCGTTGCCGAGGCTCGTCTTCCCGAAAGCGCTCATCTCCGGCCAGCTCAGCATCGAGTCGGAAAGCACGTAACAGCGGAGGATCATGTCCCGGTGGCTGTCCCAGTGCTCGTAACCGAATTCCGGCCTCTGGTACTGCGCCGTCCCCTCGGCCAGCCAGGGGGGGACGACGACGCCCGGAATGGGGTAGGAAACGAGCAGGTTCGGGAAGCCATACAACACGTCCTTCCTTCGCTCCTCCTCGTACCCGAACCATTGCAGAGTCATCGCGGGAACACGCCGTCCCCATTTCATCGCGGCCTGGAGCTGGATGATATGGGTGTACTCGTGGGGAATGACGTTCCGCAGCCAGTTGTGCGTCCCCCGCAGCTCGAAATCCAGCGGCGACGCCCAAATCTCGATCTTGTTGTTGAAGAAGTAAGCAGCCCCGTTCGAGTAATCGCTGATATCCTTGATGAAGATATGGACCTTCGTGTCCGGCACATGGCCGTACAGAGCCGTGATGGGACCGTGGATCTCCTCCGCGATTTTCGCGGCCGCCCGTGCGGTGCGTTCCGCGCCCTCGTGGTAACTCACCGTGAAATGTTTCGTCTCGATCGTGTACCAGCGGAATTCCGGAGCCGAATACTGGTCGGGTTGCGCGGCGAGGGGGAGGGACACGCCACACAACAAAGCCACGACCGCGCCCGCCCACCGCGCGGCGGGAGAACTCTGCCTTGCCCCTCTGCGTCCGCGATACGATGTGCGCCCCGTGGGTAGCCCTCTCATTTCACCACGGCGATCTTGATGATTTTCTCCCCGCTCCCCCCTGCACCGACCGCCTTGACGTGTCCGAGATAGACGCCGCTCTCGACGGAGGAAACGTCCCAGTCGACCTCGTTGTCGAGTCCTCCCATCGCGCGCGCAGCGAGACGCGCCACCCGAACGCCGGACTGGTCGTAGATGTTCACTGTGACGTCCGCGTCCGTGGACACGTAGAAACGGATTTTCGTGACGGCATCGTAGACGGGGTTCGGCCAATTGTAACACCGCTCGGCGGGAAAGAACACGTTCCGCGTGAACGGCACGGCTCCGGAATGCTCAGCCCGGTTGGTGTGGCGTGAGTCCCCGTCCCTTCCTCTCCACATGAGGCCGACGTCGTGGATGACGTTCCGCGTGCGGAAGAGATACACCATGCCGTCCGCTCCGGCGACGGCGATGCCCAGCACCGACGCGTCGTCTTCCCGCAGCGGAAGGAGCACGACCGATGCTTCCGCGGGGAGAGGAACGGGAAAGCCCTCCGCCTGCACGGCACCTGTACGGAGCTGAGAGAGGAGACCTTCCCCGACGACGAAGAGCGCGTCGCGCGTATCGCCCGCCAGCCGCGCTGCGAGCGTATACCGCGCCGGCACGTTCGTGGGGTAATGGTCCGTCGAGGAAAAAGCCGCGTTGACGGCGTGAACCGATGCGCTGTCCGCAATGAGGATGTCGCAGCGCCCGTCCCCGTCCGCATCCGCGCCCGCGAGGGCAGGGCTTGCGGACCGGATGGGAATCATCGGGCAGCCCGAAGCGTCGGCTGTTCCCTGCCCCGCGAGAACGGCCGTCAAGCTCCCGTTGAGGGAAACCCCTTCGCTGTGCCCGTCCCCGTCGATATCGGCGGTGATGCAGTTCCCCGACCGCCCTGAAGCGGCTGTAGAGCGCCGCGCCGGGTATCGAACCCTCCCGTCCGCGAGGTCCACCACGGCGCCGTTCTCGAGAAAGACCGCCGAGTCGCCGAGGAAGGCGAGAGACGTGTTTTCCCCCTCGAGCGGAATGTGCATATCGCGTGCGGGGCAATGGAGCGTGTCACCGCTCGGCCCCGTCGTGAGGTAGACGAGATCCCGCACCAGCATGAACCAGGAAGAGCGTGCGTTCCGCACGGCCGAAAGGGGGAGGTCGATGCGCCCGAGCCCATCGAAGCGCTTGTCACCATCCCCATCCGTCGTCGAGAAGACGACGAGTGCGAGTTCCGTGCCGTCCGTGCAGGGGACGACGAGCACAGGATGGTCGTGTGCTGTGACACGCCCGACGAGCGGTCCCCTCAAAACGCTGCGCATGCCCGGCACTTCGGCAACGAGTGCGGTCCCGGCCCGTGGAATGAGCGGGGACGCGTCGCGGTGGAAACCGAACACGCGCACCGTGTCTCCATCCGCGTGGCATCCCGCAGCGGCGAAGATTTCCTCTCCGCCGTCGCCGTCGATGTCGTAGGTTTCGACGGAAAACCCGTCTGTCTCTCCCGTGAAATGCGGTTTGAGATCCACCGGCCAGCCGGGTTCGAGGGAGAACGCCTCGTCCCCCAGTGCGATATCGACCGACATGACCGGGCCGGGGACGTCGAAGTTGTCCATCGTCACGTGCGTGTGTGCGCCGTTGTTCGCCCGCGTATCCGGTGCGGTCGTTGCGCCGAAACGATTCTCGTAGAGCGGCGAGATGTTCCCGCTGAACCAATAATCGAGCGGCGTGCCTTTTCCGATTTCCGACCCGAAGATCGACGCGATCGTCTCGCCGATATCCTGCGGTCCCGCCGCCTGCTCGAGGTCCACGCCGCGCCGCTTCGGGTCCGCGTTGACGGTGTTGTCCGCCATGCCGGCTTCGATGACGGTTTCATCGATGTGCCAGATGAGGATGCCGCCGCCGACGCGCACTTCCTTCCCGCCGCTGATCACCCGCCCTCCCGGCAGGCTCCAGTCGAGATCCTCGACATCGACAACGACCCCTTTCAGTGCCGACACATCGGTCTCGTTGAAGCCCGTCGTGTCCTTGGGGAAACGGAGTTCGACGTCCTGCCCCCCCACGCGCATCACGATCCGCTGCCCGTTGCCGCCGGGGTCGCGCTGCCTGTTCTCGAGCAGCCAGTACTCCGTGCCCGTTACGGGCACCCGGAGAAGATCCGGGGTAGATGGTTGGTCGGTCCTCGATGCGGTGATGGAATACGTTCGTTTCCCGGCTTCCGCTTCCCGGGGTACCGCCCACCCGAGGAATCGCTTCTCCCATGCCGATGGTGCGGGTGGACAGATCCCGTTGAAAGCGAAGATCGACTCCGTATCCATCAACCCGAACCGCCCGATCCCGGTCCTCCCGCGTTTCGTGTCGAAGAGATCCGGTAGCCCTGCATACGTGCCGAAACTCGCCGCCAACAACCCGTTGATGCTCAGCTCCCACAGGGCTTTCTGACCCGTGATGAGCGATATCTCCCGCGTTTCCGTGCACGGCATGATCGAGGTGTTCGTGATGCGGAACGTCCCTCCCTCCACAGGGATGCCGTTGAACTCCGCGCCGAAATGTTTCCGGAATTCCTCGAGCCTGAACGAGAGCGAAGGGATGTCGAACGGCGTCGGGTCCACTCCCTCGTAGCTCGCCATGTCTACGTCGCGACCCCGGCCTGCATGGAAGACGATGAACATATCCCATTGGGAGAAATCCGTTTCCGGCATCGTGCTGTCCGCCGCGGTCCATGCGTCGAACGCCAGTTCGGCGACCGGCTTCGCGCTTTCCCCCTTTCGGTAACTGTAATCGCGGATGCGTTTCGGGACCGTGACGACCTTCTCGAGCACGTGGGAACGGACGGCGGTCCTCCCGCTCGAGGCTTTCGCGACGTAGTTTTCGAGGAAGCGGAGGTGCGCCTGGAAATACGCGCGGTCGTGGGGGTATGGGTCGATGATTTCCCCGCCGTAATCGTATGTGAACACCGTCCCGAACTTGCCCGTCCCGCTTGTCCTCGGATCATCGTCGCTTTGGAACTCGACCATCACCGCAAGGACGCGGACCGTATCCGGTAGTGCCCGATGCACGTTCCCGGATTCCCGTGGCGCCCCCCCACTCAGGCCGTGATCGAAGAGGGGTTTCCTCGTCGTCTCCTTCAAGCCCTGGGCTCGGGCGGGAAGCGTCAGGAGAATGGGAAACGCGAGGACGGTCCCCAGTCGGAACAGCCCTGCTCGTGTCGTCGTCATTCGCCTCTCACACGGGTGGGTGAATGGAACGCGCGAAGGGGGAAGCGGTCGGAGACGATCCCCCACGCCCCGAAACGGTGCGGGCGAAGACCGCGGGACACCTTTCCGTGCGCTCGTTCCCTGCCTGCCGCCTCAGTTCTTCGAGTCGTCCGCCGGGATCTTCGTCCCATCGTCGGGTGTTGTTTTCGAACGGCCCCAGATGATCGACAGGGTGAACCGGAGCGTATCCGCCAGGGGGCTGCGCTCGCTCGAGATGTCGGTCGAGATGTAACTGAAATCGAAACCGTAGATGTCGTACCGGATGCCCGCCCCGAAAGTCAGGAACCGCCGGTTCCCCCAGTTCGGGTCCTCGTGGAAGAAACCGAAACGCAGGGCGACGAAATCGGAGTACCAGTATTCGAGGCCCGTGCCGAGCGTGTAGGAATTCCAATCGGTGAGGCGCGTCTTCGCGAGCGCAGTGAAGAAATCGCTGGCCTTCACGCCGGACTTGTGGATGATCAGTTTCGTCACGTCGGTGGACCACGTCAGGCGGTTGTACTCCTCGCGGACGATATCGAAGCTCAAGCCGAGCCGCATCGCCGTCGGGAGGGGGTCGGACTGGTCCTGGTCGATGTACGTGATCGAGGGGCCGATGTTGGAGAATGCAAAACCCGCCCCGAAGCGGTCCCCGAGATCGAAACCGAGGAGGGGAAGAACGAGCTTGGAAGGCCGGTACAGAACGCCGATATCGCCCGCTACCGCCGTAGCCTGCCCGCTTCCCTGCTCGTTCGCCGTCTGGACAGACGAGAGGCTCGAATGAATCAAGCGCAGGCCGATGCCCGCCGAGAGGTCCTCGTCGATTCGCGTCCCGTACGACGCCGTGAACGCCATCTCGAAACTCTTGAACGTCCCGAGCTTGTTGTTCGCCTCGTCACGGTACTCGAACTCGCCGAGGTTCAGGAACGTCAGCGCGGCACCGACTGTCCCGTTGATGCTGGGAATCGACATCTTGAAATTCGCGTACTCGTAGAAAAGGTCGCTCTGCTGGAATTGCGGTAACCAGTTCGAGTGGCTGAGGCTCAATTCCATTCCCTTCTGGAATCCGAGACCGGCGGGGTTCCAGAAGACGGCCGATGCGTCGTTCGCCACGGAAACGCCGCTCTCTCCCATCGCGCTGGCGCGTGCACCGGGCGAAATCAGAAGAAACGGAACCGCCGTGCTCGCCGCTCCCTGGGCGCGGGCGGTCGCGGGCCCTACGACCGACAGGAGAACGGCAAGCGAAAGGGCCGGTAAAAGAATCAGGGTTTTGCGCGTCATCAACATCCTCGTTTATCGAATTATGAATAACTTAAAAGTTTACTGAAAAAGTCTTATTCGATCAAGGGAAGAATGTCATCCCCCAAGGCTCGTCAGCGTATGATCGATATGGTCCCGATCCGTTCGCTTCCCTCTTTCCCGTCCACGGAGGTGCACATCAACTTGTAGAAATAGGTTCCGTTCGCAGGTCTGTCCCCGTCGTCGTCCGTCCCATCCCAGAATATGCGAAGAGAACGCTCCGCCGTGTCCCTCGCCTCAAGCTTCCGGATGACCCGCCCGGCGAGTGTGTAGATTTTCAACTCGACGTTGACGGGTCCCGGCCGGTTATGCGTGAACCCGAACGTCGCTCCGCCGCTCGTGATGGGATTGGGATACACGAAGACATCCCCGAGGGTGAGACCGCCGGCGTGAACGGTGAACCAGGTTTCCGCCATGCTCGGGTTGTTGTAGATGTCCCACGCCCTCAGGCGCAGGGTGTGTTTCCCCTCCGGGAGATCGCGGTAACGGTACTCCACCGTCCCGCGTTGGTACGAGTCCCGTTCGCCGCGGTAGTAGTCGTTGAGGACCGTCCCGACTTCCTCGCCATCGAGCCACGCCTCGATGTTATGGCCGATCCCGAGTCCCGTCGTGTTGATGCCGCTCTCGTCCGACAGGTCCGCGATGAGGAGCGGCTGCGCCCCCACCGGGTCCCCCGCCGCGAAGGTCCGCGTGTCCAGATACAAGGCGATCTCCGGCCCGCGGGTGTCCGTCCCGCTCGAGGAGTCCGAGCCGCCGATCCGGAACGACGTGCAATACCCCGCGCCATCCCGAACCCCGTCGTGGAAATACATCGCGAGCCTGCCCGTGCTGTTCTCGTAGGAGATGTCTTTCGGGATGATGAGTGAAATCGAGAATATGCCGTCGCGTATCGTCACATCGCCTCGGAACAACAGCCCGCCGAGCACGGTGTACGAGAAACCGCCCCACCCGTCGAGCGGGACCGTGATCCTCCGCTGGGCGTCGTAAAGCGAGACCTCCGCCGATCCCGAGAAATCCGTCCACACGGTGGAATCCGGTCGCCGCACGGATGCGGCGATCATGACCCGCGAGAGCGCGCGGAACTGCACCGTATCGGCTTCCGCGCGCACGCCGTTGACGAGAATGGAATCCACCGTACAGCGGTAACGCGGCAGTGCGAGTCTCATCGCCGGGTCGGCGAAGAGATGGAATTTCTCGTACCCCGGGTCGGAGTACCACTGCTGCTTGGTCGCGAACACCGCATCGCCGATCCGCTTGACGCGCCCGTCCGGCTCCCGGCCTTTCGCTACGAGGTTCGTGAAAAACGTCTGGTTGAAGATGGAATTCTGCCCCGAGTACACCACGCGCGGCGCCGAGAGCCCGCCGATCGCTCCCCCGTCCGGTTTGAGGATCAAGCGCTCCGTCCCGCTCACGAGTTCCGGGCGGTCGTAGAGGCCGAACGTGCAGGTCGCCGCCGCGACGAACGTCAACCGGTCTGCATTCTCCAGTTGCGGTACCGTGACGTCCGTGACGAAAATCTGCTCGTGCGCCCAGACGGCGTCGCTGCCGTGCCCCGTGTAATTCACGATGACGGTCCCCGCGTTGATCTGGTCGATGAGATCGCTGTTCGCCGACGGTTTACGGCGGCCCTGGGCGGTGTTTTCCGTCGGGTACGAGACGATGTAGATCTTCTTCTGCTCGATCTCGAGCGGCAGAATGCGTGAGATATCCTCCGACTGGGCGGTATGCACGCTCCCCTCATCCGTCCTCGTCGTGAAACCGTCGTCGGCGACGAGCGTCACGCGGTTCTTCCACGCCCCGAACGCCGGCTGGGTCTCGTAAGAAATGATTTTCCGCACCACGTCCTCCGCTTCCGCCGCCGTTCGCACGGGCAGCCTCCCGATGGCGAGATCCACCAGCGGATCGTCTCCCGAAACCTGCGCGAAGAAGTCGTCGGTCACGTAACTGCCGATGAGGTTTATCGAATTTTCGGATTCCCAGACCGGCACGACGATCTTCTCGTTCGTCGTGATGTTCCGGTAATCGAAATGCCCGTCTCCGAGCAGGAGAACGTAGCGGGGCGTGATCTCCCAGTTGCGGAATGCGAAGGCGAGGAAATTCCGGATGGCCGCCGGGTCGGCGACACCCCCATTGAATTCGTTGTAAATTTCCGGGAGGGTCACGACCCGCGTCGGGATCGCGTCATCGCCCGGCCTCTCGCGATGCGCGCGAAGCATCTCGGCGGCGTTCTGGAGGGCAGGGTCGGTGATGATGATGCAGGCAGCTCCCCGCGACCCGTGAAGATCTCCGTACGCGGCGCGCTCGGGGGGACCGGGAAGACCGAATGCGGACACTGCGGCAGCGATGTACTGGCGCGGCCTCCCCGACACGGCCTCCGCCTGGAATCGCACCGTCCCTCCGCTGACATCCATGCCGTCGATCAGCCGGACATCCGCATGGTCGGTGACGTCGTAGACGCGCACGTCGCTCGACGAAAAGCCCCCGACCTCGAACGCGCATACCGCTGAGGTATCAGGGCTGTTGAACAGGAGAACGTCCGACACCGCCGTGAATCGGTGGGCATAGTTCCACTCGATCCAATCGATGTACCCGCCGCGGCTTCGGTTCGGATCCGTGACGAAGTACTCGACCTTGACGGTGCTGCGGTCGTCCGGAAGGTTGCCCGGCCGCTCGTACAGCCGCACGCCGGAAAACGAGGCGATATCGTCACGGTCCGTGTCGAAATTCACCGTCCCCATCGGGATGCTCCCTAGTGTGAAACCGTCGGACACGAGAAAGGAATGTGCGACCTCGGATTGGGCGTACAGGGCGATGCGATATCGCACGGGTTCGGTCCGCACGAGACCTTCCAACCGGCGTAAAACAACCTGCGAACTGCCCGTCGCAGTCGGATTGATCTTCCTCCCGACCCACAGTTTTCCCGAGGAGAAGAAATTGACCGCGTCCTCTTCGTGGAATTCTCTCCCGGTGAACCATGGCGGCCGGTACGCTGTGGGTTCGTTCAGGGAAATCTGTTTCTGCATGCGTTTCCCCCGTTCCCCGCCGAATGTCAGGAGATAGGCGTTCGATTTCGCGAAGCGGTGAAGCGAATGCACGTAACGGCGTGATGCGGAGTCGTACGACCAGACCACGGTCCCCCTCCCGTAGAAGCGCACCTCGTCCCCTTCATCGAAGCGTCCATCTTCCTCTCCGGTGACTTCGATCGCGATTTCCTGCATGTCGTCCGGCCGCGGTGCGCCGAGACGGGCGGGGAGTTCATTCCCGCCGTGCCCGAAAACACGGATGGTTCTCGGGTCGATCCCTGCCGGGTCGATCCCTGCCGCTCGGAACCACCCTGCATTCAACCGGTATATCCCTTCGGCCCCGACTTCGAAACGGTAGAGGGGTGTCTCCAGCTTCGGTGTCGTCGTTCTCTTGCCCAAGGGACCCATCCTGCCGAGGACCCATCGGGAGGCGATATCGTCGTTGAGCGGCGCGAGACCGAATGTCTCCGCCTTTCCGCCGTATGTCAGGCTGGGGTCCGGCGGTCCGAAATCGACCCGCACAACCATTCGTCTGATCATGCGAAGGCGCATCGCTCGTGCGTCATAAAGCATCGGGAACAAGCGGAGCATTCCGAGAAAACGGTGTCGGGAGATACCGATATCCACCAGGGAAGCGGCTTCAGCGGGTCGAAATCCGGCTTCGTCGTATAAAGGACCTCTCGGCCATGAGGTTTCCACGTCGCCCCCCCTTCTCCGTACGGTTGGGACGGGGATGAGCAGGACGCCCGAGCTGTCCGTGAAATCGCTCTCGAGAATCGTTACGCGGTGCCCTTCGAGGCCGGGAAGACCGAGCGGCAATGCTCGATACTTGGTGTCGGGAGCGCCGGCGAGGGCGGGGTACAGCGGTGCCGCCCCTTCGAATGTGACGCAGGTAAAGGTTCCGCCGGGCGTAGAGAACGCATGCACGTGCATCTCGGGCCGATACTCGATCGTACACCCCGACGCGTCCGAGGAGAGCAGCCGGATTTCCTGCGCACGCGCCTTCGCTCCCCCTGCGAGGAGAAGGATCGCGGCGAGCAATACGGCCGTTTTCGTGTCCCGGCGGCTGACCGTCTGATGCCTTTCCCCGCGGGGCTGTCCTTCGGTTCCCTGCGATGCTCGTGTTCTATCCGGATGGAGCATACGGTCCTTCATACCTCGGCTGCCCCTTGGATACAGGAAACCTTGAACGCACCGTACACGCGGACATTCAGGAAGAGGTTGAGGGCGAACGTTCCGATGAAAGCGAGAGCCGCTCCCGTCATACCGAAGAACGGGATGAGCGCAACGTTCCCCGCGATGAAGAATCCGGACGTGGCGAGAGAGAGTCGCTTGAGGGTACGTCCCTGGCGCTGGGCAGCGAGGAAACCGTGGAACGGCGTGTTCAACGCCATCAGCGCAGCGCCGATCGCGAGCAATGGCATGACACCCAGGGAGGGGACGTATTTATCCGTGAAAAGCAAAGGCACGAGAACGATACAAGCGGCGATGAGAACGGCCGTCCCTATGGTGCACCAGAGAACGTTCGCCGTGAGGAGCTTCCGCGGGATGGATGGTTCATGCGCGAAACGGCGATATGCGCTCGTCGAAAGAGAACGACTGAGGAGGACGATCGGCGTCGCCATCGTGTAGGCGATCGTGTAATATCCGACAGGAACCATCCCGTGGAAGTAGGAGAGGAGCATTTTGTCCAAGCCGGTCGTCAGGCCGTCGATCACGCGCACGGCGTACATCTCCCGCCCGAACTCCCGAACCTCGGTGCGCAGCCGCGGCCATTCCGCGCCGAGGGCACGAAACATCGGGCGGAACAGTACCGCCGCAGCCAGGACTGCCGCCCATGTCGTCCCCAGCGTTACGGCGCATGCGGACCAGAGCGAGAGGGATTGCCCCTTCGCCATCAGCACCAGCAGGGGAAGTGCCAACATGCGGGGCGCGATCACGAATGCCGAGAGCACGCCGATCCTGTTCGCCCCCTGTCCGAGTGCGAGGATCATTTCCTGCAACGGCAGAATCGCTGCGAGGGGGGCGATCGCCAGAAGTACGGCACCGGTGCCGCTCCCGAACAACGGCCCGACCACGAACGAGGTGACAGCCGTCATGCAGGCGAGAATGATCCCTGTCGCGAGCGAGGCCGTAAGCAAAACCGCCGCCCGGCGCCGCTGTTCTTCTTCGCCGTCGGCGATTGCCATGATTCTCGCCCCGGATGCGGAGACGCCCGCATCCGCGAACATGCCGAGGAACGCCAGGACGGCGAAAACGAAGGCATACGAGCCGACATCCGAAACCGAGAGGCCGCGGGTGAGGACGCTCAGGACGGCGATACCGAGAACGCCGTTCGCGACCTGCGCCGTGAAATGCCACAGGGACTGACGCCCAAGGGACATTCCCTTTCCCCTGACAAATTCCCCGCCTCTTTCCGAGAACGCTGCATCTCGGCTCGCTTGTGTGCTCCCCCTCAAGCCTTCCGCCCCGCCGTTGGATGCAGGGGACATTCCTCTCATTTCCGCACGATACGAAAACGCCGACACCCGTTCCTCATGTGAGGTTTTTCAACTGCGAACAGGTAACGATGTGTCGATAGCGTCCGTACCGGTGAAGAATGTTTTTATCGTCGACAATATATCTCCCGTTCCTTACCCGTGTCAAGCGCTTTCGGCGGCGCTTTCCGGCCGGATAAGCTTCGTACAGCGAAGGAGAACTTGCGACATGACGCGGGCCACGCTCTCGAGGAAGAGACGTTCATCTTTGCCGAACCGCCCCTCGAGCGGACTGTCGACGTCGAGAACACCGAAGAGATCGCCCTTGATGATGAGCGGGACGACGATCTCCGACCGGCTGTCGGGGTCGCACGCGATATGTCCCGGGAACCCCCTCACGTCATCCACGACGACTGTACTCCGATCTCGCGCGGCCGTTCCGCACACCCCTTTCCCCATCTCGATCTGCGAGCAGGCGGGTTTCCCGTGAAACGGGCCGAGCTGGAGAACGTCGCCGTAACGAAGGTAAAATCCTGCCCAATTGACGTTCTCCATCGACCAGTACAACAGGGAGGCGGTGTTCGCCAGGATTCCGAGATCGGTGTTCGGCCCTTCCGTGAGCGCGTGGAGGTTCACGAGCATCTCGCTGTACCGGCAACCTGTCTTGATCGTGATGTCGGTCATGGGATCCGCCTCCCGGCGTTGGTGGGTCGTCGATCGCTTTCCGATGAGCAGAAAAGGTACTATGTTTGTCCAGAATCGACAAATCCGATAAGGAGATGCCATGGAAAGATTCAGCATCGCGTGCATGGGAATCGTTTTCTTCTTGTGCACCTCAGGCATGTCGGGACAGTCGAGCGCGGGTGCGCTCCAACCTCTTTCGCGTGAAGCCGTGACGCTTTGGAGCACCTCAGCCGTGCCCGCCAACGCCCCACAGAACGAGGACATGTTCAAGAACAACACCTTGTGGGCTGTGGGATTCCACTTGGGTCTCCTGTCGGGTATAGGGGTCAGTGGACGTTTTCACCCGCCTGGGCGTTTTGCATTCCAGTTGACGGCGGGCGGCATCGGGCTCAAGGACGTCGTGACATTCAACAGCGGGCTGGAAGTGCAGTTCGATTTCGACACCGACCGGAGAACGCGTTTCTATGGCTACGCCGCTGCGGGATATTACTACTGGGAAGACAAGGCCGGCGTCCAGGATATCGGCCCGTTCCGCGCAGGTCTCGGTGTGGCGTACGAGTGGGATATTTCCCCGAAGCTGATCTTCATGGCGAACCTCGGTGTCACGTACTTCAGTACGGGTACGGTGCTTCCCATCCCCCAGGCAGGGCTCTACTACTATTTCAACTGAACCCCGATCCCCGCAGCAGTGACGGTCCACGAGAATCCGCGATTTCCAGGAGATCCGCGAAAGTCTCGATCGTGAAATCCGGCTCGTGCGGAATGAGTTCCGCTACGGGGTGAAAGCCGTAGAGTGCTGCACAGCAGCGTATCCCCGCCGCTTTTGCGGCGGCGATATCGTACGGCGAGTCTCCGACGACGAGAGCTTCGGATGCCGGTATCGCGGTGCGTGCAAGCGCGGCGATAAAGGGGCCCGGCGACGGTTTGATCCCCGCCGGCGAGTCGCCGCCGATGATGATCTCGAAATACGGCCGGATACCCAACCCCTGGAGTATGCGTTCAATGAAGTCGCCCGGTTTGTTCGAGACGACGGCCATGCGGGCTGGCCGAAGGAGTGGGAGCGTTTCCGCAACGCCGGGGTAGAGAACGGTCCGATCGAGAAGCCGCTTTCCGTATTCATCCGAGAACGCTTCTACTGCCTCGTCTCCCGATACGCTTTCCACACCAACCGCGGAGGTAGGGAAACTCCCAGCTATTGTGGCTGGGAATTCCGGCCCCGATACGCTTTCCACACCAACCGCGGAGAGCGCCTGGGTCACGAAGCTGCGTATTCCCCGCCCGACGAAGGAAAGAATACGCCCCTCATCCAGCGGCGGGATTCCGTACCGCACGAGCATGCCGTTGAGCGCCGCTGCGATGTCCGATCTCGAGTCGATGAGCGTCCCGTCGAGATCGAAAAGGAGAAGTCTTATCGCCATTGCGTCATTCGGTTCATCTTCCGCACGGGAATTGGACACGATCTCTCTGAGGCTCCCGGCGGGTCGGGGAACATACGAACACCGCCGGGAAAAATCGACCGGGGGCGAAAATCACGTACCATCTCATCGCATGCAGGAACGGGCAGGCGTACACGAGGGGCGAAGCGGTACCAGGATATGACCGTCGATTTCGGTACAGAGGTCATGTACAATGCAGCGGGGAGGAACAATTCCACGTATCCGGCGGAACTTTTCGGATACCGCTCCCGCCCGACGATGGAGAATGTTCTTTCCCCTGGATGGGGATTCGATTTCCCCTGGGGTCTCATCGACGGCTTTACGCATGCGTGGCGGTATCGATCCTCATGAGCGGAGCCGCTTCATTCCGTATTTCCCTTGATTCACCGCAACATCTTTCGTAGATTTGATTCCCGCACCGTGTGGCGGATGGGGCTGTAGCTCAGTGGTAGAGCATCTGCCTTTTAAGCAGAGGGTCGATGGTTCGATCCCATCCAGCCTCACGGAAATGACGCGGAAGTGGTGAAATTGGCAGACACACCATCTTGAGGGGGTGGCGCTCGAAAGAGCATGCGGGTTCAAGTCCCGCCTTCCGCACGCGAGAATGCCGATGCTGAGCATCGGCATTCTCATTATCCGATTGAACGACCGTGGACCTCCAGGGAAGACGCGTGAAAGCCGAAGTGCAAGATGGGGCGATACGCATGGGGAAGTCCCGTCGATGCTCGACCGAACCGAACGACACTCTCGCTCATACACCATCACAACGTTCCCCGACTCATGAAACGCAAGAGAAAACCGCCCTCTCTCTTCACGCTTTTTCTCCGATCTCTTCCCCCTGCTTTGATTTTCGTGATTTCGTTCCCTCTCGCGGCGCAGGAAAACCCCGAAGCGAGGAAACTCTATCAGGAAGGGAACAGGAAATTCAACGACGGTCTTTTCGAGGATGCCGTTCGGAAATACGACCAGGCATTGGGCATCGAGAGGCACTATGCCATTTACTACCAGCGCGGCCTCGCACTGCGGAAAGCGGAGCGTCACGCCGCCTCGTTGGAATCCTTCCGGGAAGCGGTGTCCCTGCATCGGGATTTCGCTCTCGGGTGGTACGGCATGGCAACCGCCTTCGCCGTGCTCGGCCGTCATGACAGTGCTGTTTCCGCCTATGAGAAAGCCCTCGCGTTGGACCCTCGACTCGAGCCGGCGCGGAAAGGACTGACCGCTGCACGCACCATGCAAGCCCTTGCCCTGATCGATAGCGGCGACGCGCGCAGTGCAGCGGAAACAGCGCGCAAAGCCTGCGGTGCCGACAGCACGTTTCCCCAGGCGCACCTCGTCCTCGCCCGGGCACTCGGCCGCCTCGGCGACGTCGAAGGCTCGGTGCGGGAAGCGGAGTACGTGATCAGGAACCACCCGGCGTTCGCCCGGGATGCCTGGTACGAATTGGGTTTGACATACGAAGCGGCAGGCGACCTCGAGGGAGCCGCACGGGCGTTCACGGAAGCGTTGAACTCACCTCGTGTCGGGGAAAACGCAAACCGCAGACTTCGGAGAATCGATTCCCTGCGGAACACGCCGAAGCGGGAAAGCGAGTGAGCCGACCCGACTTTGCGGACAGGCACGAGGGGGAATGAACTTCAACTTCAGGACGGCATGGGCTGTCCGAGAGCCGGGTGTTCAGGGCGGGAACCTATCACCGAACTTTCAACGATCGAAGGGCCTGACCTCCAGAACAAAAAGGAAATGGCGGATCGGCGAGAGGTTGCCGACGATCTCCGTATAAGCGTACTGGAAGACGTTGTTGACGATGAATGTTGCACCGGCAGGGATTCCGAGGCGCGAGAAATCCCATCCCACCCGGAGATCGGTCACGTACACCGGCACACGCTGGTCGGCGTTCCTCACGACGAGGCCGAGTTCGCGGTCGATTTCTTCCATTTTCCCCACATAGCGAAAATCGGCGCCGATCGAACCGTCGATGATGCGCAGGTCCCCCGAAGCGGTAAACAGGTGTCTCGAACGGTATTTCATGATGGTGCCGCGGGTGAGATCTTGGGGGTCCATGTACGTGTACCCCGCTGCCAATACACAACACCCGTCGGCAGGCGCGGCGCGTAGGCAGATTTCGACCCCTTGAATTCTGGCACGGGTGATGTTAGCGAAGGTGATTCTCCCGTCTGCGGGGTCGAGAAGGGGTTCGACGAGATTGGTGTACTCGTTGCGGAACACGGCCGCGTCCAACGAAACCGCCCATAGCAGATCCTGCTTGACGCCGATCTCGTACGACGTGCTCCGTTCCGAGAGGAGGTTCGGGTTCGGTTTCGTACTCAGGCCCGCCCCGCTGGCGGCCGCGAACCGTTCCGCGACGGAGGGTGCGCGGAATCCCGTGCCGTACGAAGCCCGGATGACGGTTCCCTCCGCGGCTTTCCACGCGAGGCCGAGTCGAGGGTTGAGACGGTTGTCGGAACGTGTCGTGTCCACTTTCGTCCAGTCGAAGCGCAGGCCGAGCGAGAGGGAAAGCCGTTCGTGCACCCGGAAATCCTCCTGCCCATACACGGCGCACGAAACCCCGGAACGGTCGCCGAACGTCGTCGACGCGACGGTCGTGTACGAGGCGTCGATGCCTCCGACGAGCATGTGCCGCTCGGTCGGAGCGAACGTCCCCTGCCACTCCGCCCCGTACACGACCGCCGTGGATTGCGTTCTGTCAGCAGGGTGGGTCGTGTAATCGGCCGTATCGCTGTGCGTGTCGAAAGCCGTCCGGTACACCGACGCGCGTGCCGTGTATGCGAATACCGGACTGACGACCCTGCGGTAACGCGCGGTTCCCTGTGCCTTCGTCGAATGGATCTGCTCGCTCAAGTCCGCATCCTCCGGCTGTTCGAGAGCGTGCTCGAGGTTTCTCCAGTACAGCCAATTGCCTCGGTCGTCGGATGCTATGTGAAGCGATACCGAGAGGTTCCTGTCCCCATCCGGTCTGTATTGGCCGGATGCGCTCGCGTTCCACTTGAAAAAGTCGTCGTTCTGGCGGTACCCCTCGTTCGTGCGAGCACCTGCCGCGAGCGTCCATGCAAACGCACCGGATGCGTTTCCGAGGACGGCGTCCATCCCTCCGAACCACCGCGGGCCGCCTCCCCACCATACCCACTGGTCGTAGCGCGGTTTGCCGTAACACCCCCCATATGTGCGCACATCGGCGAGCGGACCGGTGGGCACGTGCGTGATGACGTTGATGACGCCGCCGAGGGCACTGGAGCCATAGAGCGCAGAGGCTGCGCCTTTCACGACCTCGATGCGGTCCACGAGGAACATGGGAACGGCATCGTACTTGATCTCGTTCGCATCTCCCGCGAGGAGGGGAACCCCGTCGAGTAAAAGCAGTACGCGCGAACCGAGTGCGCGCGCGTACCCGCTCGACCCTCTGATATTGACCTGTGACTCCGTCAAGTTCACGCCGGGGACGTTCCGAAGAGCCTGGTCGATGGATGTGATGGCTCGGTCCCGGATTTCGCGAGCCGTGCTCACGGAAACGCTTACCGGCACTTCTTCGTAGCTCTGGGCGTGCTTCCCAGCCGTCACGATGACCTCGTTCGTCTCGATCGGCTTTTGCGAGAGCACCGCATCTGCGGTCGCGACGGAATCCGCTCCTACGCGAACGAGGACTTCTTTTTTCTCATACCCCATCATCGAGAAATGGACGACATGGAGCCCCGCCTTCACCTTCCTGAGCCGGTAACGACCGTCCGCATCCGTCACAGCGCCGAGAACCGTGCCCGTGATGCGAACGGTCGCCCCGACAAGGGGTTTCCCGCCGGCTTCCGTCACTCGTCCCTCGATGCCGCCCGTTTGCGCTCGGAGTACGGCGGGTACCGCCGTGGCCGTGAGAAGGAGGAGGGTGACGGCGACAACGACGTTTCTCATGCGACGTCCTCATTACGAGTGACACGGTCGCGCAGCCAGCCGGATTTCGTGCAAGAGTTTTTCCTGGTTCCGGTTGTCGTGCACGAAATCGATTTCTCCCACGTCGATGGTGATCAGCTTGCCCGGATACCGGGCGACCCACTCTTCGTAGAGCGTGTTCAACTGCTCCAGATACGCACGGGGAAGATCCCGCTCGAACGGCCTGCCGCGGAGGGCGATCTGTTTTTGGAGGGTGTCGACATCGGCGCGGAGATACACGAGCAGGTCGGGCAGGCGCAGGTATGGGATCATGACGTCGTAGAGCGCGCGGTAGTTCCGGTAGTCCCGTTCATCCATTTTGCCCGTCGCAAAAAGGTTCTTCGCGAAAATCTCCGCGTCCTCGTAAATCGAGCGGTCCTGGACGGCATCCCCTTTCCACTCGGTAATCCTCTTGTGCGTGATGAACCGGCGGCTGAGGAAATACACCTGGAGGTGGAATGACCACCGCGCCATGTCCGCGTAGAAGTCCTCGAGGTACGGGTTGTCGTCCACCGACTCGAAATGCGGCTGCCAACCGAAGGCCTGGTGAAGGAGCAAGGTCAGGGTGGACTTCCCCGACCCGATATTCCCTGCGATCGTTACGAGCATCGTGTTCTCACGGATCGTTCCTCACGCGGGGGACGCCGCCGGCCCGGTCGCCGTACCGCGCGAGCAGGAAGAGGAAATCCGAAAGCCGGTTGAGATAACGAATGGTCTCGGGATCGATTTTTTCCCGTTCCGCGAGGCCGACGACGGCGCGTTCGGTGCGCCGGCACACGACACGACACAGATGAATGCGGGCGGCCGTTTCCGATCCGCCCGGGACGATGAATGTCCTCAGAGGCTCCAGAAGGGGTTCGATCGTATCCATCTCCCGCTCGAGACGTTCGGTCCGTGCTCGTTCAAGGCGGGGGACAGTGCCCCTCTTCCCCGGTGCTGCGGCGAGATGCGCTCCGAGAGCGAAGAGGTCCTCCTGGACGGAGCCGAGCATCGCATCGATTTCCTCGATGGGCGGGACGGCCCGCGCAAACCCGATGAACGCATTCAACTCGTCGACCGCCCCGCACGCTTCGATCCGTGCGGAGGCCTTCGAGACGCGCCCCCCGCCGAACAACGACGTCATGCCGTCATCGCCGGTTTTCGTGGAGACGCGCACGACCTTTCACTCCTTCCGCTCCCGCGCCTGGAGAACCCGGGCAACCTCGCGTTTCGCCTCGCCGGGTGTCGGGATTTTCAACCATACGACTTCGATCCGCCCGTCCCGGAGAACGAAGGCGCGGGGAAGAGTGCGATACAGGGTTCGCGCGAAACGCGGCTCGATCGCCGCGACGGGAAATGCACACCCATACCGGAACATCACCTCGGAAGCCGCCGCCGTGTTCTCCACGACGAGGCCGATGGTCGACGGAATTTCGTTTTGCTGAGCGGCGGTATTCATCATCGTCACATCGGATTGGATCGTCGGGGATTTTGCGGAGAAGAGAAAGACGAGGTGCACACCCCGGTAGAGATTCCGACTCAATCCTTCGACAGGCCAGGAAGCAATCGTTTTCCCAACCCGGAGTTCGGTGACGAGGGAATCGACGGGCAAACGGTACGCGGTCGCCGCGGTCAGCGCGGCGAGTCCCCCGAAACCGACCACGATGATTCCCTTCCACAACGTGCCGCGCGATCGGCGTCCCCACAGAACCATCGTGGAGAAAATCACCGCGGCCATCATGAGCACGTCCTCTATGATGACCTGTTCGAAAGACCGGTGGATGTTCGTCCCGAAACACCCGCACCCTTCCAAGTTCAAGTTCAATTCCCCGTACACCGTAACCCCGATGAAGAAGACGAGGAGCAGCACGGCGAGAATCCCCGTCAGCCGCGGGAGAAAATTGAGCGCGAGCGCCGCGGCGATCATGACTTCAAGGATGATAAACACCCATGCGGCAAGTCCAGCGAGCGAGGGGGTCACCTGGTACATGCGGATCTGTTCCGCGAAAGCGAGCGGGTCGAACGCTTTCAGAACGGCGGCGACAAGGAATACGACGGCGACGATGATCTGAAGCGCCCGTGCCGTCATGCGGAGCACCGTGTTCGAACCGAGTGATGTCATCGTCGATTCAGGATGGATACGAGATACTGTTCGACAGGGAGGGTCGGATTGCCGATGATACGCCCTTTTTCCACGCCGTTCTGAAAGACGATGATCGCCGGGTAATCCTTTCCGTACCGCTCGAGCGCGGCCCGCGGCTCATCCCCTCCCATCGAGATACCGATGTAGCGGACATGGAACGCCGGGTTTGCCGCCTCCGCCATGACGCGAATGAACTTCGGAACGATGGCCTTGCACGTCGAACACCACGTCGCAAAAAGAACGACGATTTCCGTCGGTTTCTTGACCTTGCGCAATTCTTCCACGGCAGTCCGCCTGGGCTTGTAGCGATCTCTCAGGATGGCATATTCCTGACTGTGGGCGAGGAGAATACCCAGCGACACTTCCCCGACAAGAGGGTCACGGAGCTTGACCAGCATCGTTTTGCCTTTGAAAGCGAAGAGACTCCCGCTCTGCTCCACTCGGTACTTCCCAACAGAGCGACCCTCCGGGATGCCGTTCGAGAGGATCTTGCATTCGCTATTGAAACGGATCCTCCCGGTCACGTCAAAAACCGTTTTCGAGGAGAGGTCCAAGAGGAGAATGGTTTTCCGTCCTGCGAAAACAAGTACCAGGTAAGGTTTCGAAACCGTCGGTTGGTACACCACGATATCGGCGGACGGTTTCCCGTCGACTTCCACAATGAACTGCGGGTTTTCCTCCCATTCGATGCTTTCCGCCCCGGCCCGTGGGGCAAGGATGAACGAAAGCACAACGAAAAGAGGAACCAAAGGGAAAAAACGGCGCATCTTCATTCGGATATACGGTTAATCAACATACGAAATGAGCCTGCGAGGGGCAACTCTCCACTTGCTCATCACAGCGTCATTCCGTACCATCCCTCTGCACGTCGTCCACGATCGAAAAGAGGGCATGGATATCTATCGACATATCGCACGCATTCTCTCTCGAGAACCATCCCCTCGCATAGACGAGAACCTCGCTCTTCTCGCCCCCGTGTGGGAAGCGCTCAGAAAAGGGACCCTTCGAGCGGCACGCCGTGACGGGACCGCGTGGGTCGTCGAACAAGAGGTCAAGCAAGTCATTCTCTGGGCTTTCCGAGCGGGAATGCTGGTCGACGTCGGTGAAGGGGGGGCGGTATTCTCGTTCACCGACAAGAACACGATACCGGTTCAGCGTTTCCGCGCGGCGGATGGAAGACGCATCGTCCCGGGTGGGACGACAATCCGCGACGGGGCGTATATCGCGCCCGGTGTCATCGTCATGCCGCCCTCCTATATCAACATCGGTGCGTATGTCGACGAGGGGACGTTGATCGACAGCCATGTGCTCGTCGGTTCCTGCGCACAGATCGGGAAACGTGTCCACGTGAGTGCAGGAGTCCAGGTCGGCGGAGTGCTCGAACCGATCGGTGCTATGCCGGTCGTCATCGAGGACGATGCACTCATCGGGGGCAATTGCGGCATCTATGAGGGAACGATCGTGCGAAGAGGAGCGGTCATCGGTACCGGTGTCATCCTGACAGGTTCCACACCCGTTTACGATCTCGTACGCGAAGTGGTCTATCGGAAAACACCCGAGCACTCTCTCGAAATCCCCGAATACGCCGTCGTCGTTCAGGGAACGAGACCAGCACGAGGTCCGTTCGCAGAATCGCACGGCATCCATATCTACACGCCCGTCATCGTAAAGTACCGCGACGAAAGAACCGACGCCGCAACGGCTCTCGAAGAAGCCCTTCGCTAAGGGGTGTACAGAGTCAACTATCCGCGGTGCAGTGCGCCCGTGAAGGGGCGCCTCCGGACATGCGCAGGCAATGCATCCGGAATTGACGCAGGATATACCCCGAATCGATAACACCCCCACGACGGAAAGAAAAACTTCGACCTGAGGAAAACCCCGAGACAAAGACCGAGGAGAGAGCGGCCGCGGATTCGGCTGTCCGAGCCCCGACACGACGAGAAGTGTTGTCGTGTCGGGGCGAGTTACGAATCCGCAGCGAGCGGACCGAGACTTTGGCCGGGATTTTCCTCCAGTCTTGACTT
>JARYLZ010000090.1 GCA_029907355.1 Bacteroidota bacterium
TCTTTCCCTGCGAGAGCAGTTTTTCCGCCTGCTCGGTCTCCTTCGATTCCGCAGGGGGAATATACGCGTCCAGCCACTTCCGGATGGCATGCTCCGGCTGCGCACCGACGAACTCCGAGACCACCGTGCCGTCGATGAACAATTTCACCGCAGGGATGCTTCGGACACCGTACTGCATCGCGATTTCCGGCATCATGTCGGTGTCCACTTTCGCGAGATCCCACCTGCCGTCGTTTTCCTCCGACAGCTTTTCCAGAACGGGACCGAGCACGCGGCAGGGGCTGCACCATTGCGCCCAGAAATCGACCACGACGGGGACGACCCTGCTCCGCTCGACGACTTGCGTCTCGAAATCCGTCACATCGTATTTCAAACCTTCATCTCCTTTATTACGAGAGAAGAGAACGATGCAATCTCATGCCACCGACGGTAAAACACAAATCGAAAACCCGGCGTTCCCCGGCTACGCGGAACGGCGTATATGCGGCCGGAGAAAAGGGGATACTCATCACTTCCGTGATCTCCTCCCTCCGCGTGAGATTCGCCGGAAATGGTCCACGCATCGGTTGGAAGCCTCCCTCGTGCGTCGTACCCAACCGTATCCCTGCAACAGCTGACGGTGTGTTTTCGTGAGCGGAGTGCTGGCGACGTCGACGCTCCGGTGTCCTTCCCGTTTTCATCCCGTATAACGGACGGGGATAATCGGCTTACGCCGGCCGCGGCGGCATTCCCTCGCCGGACTACGCGTTTTCCCGCGCGATATCTTCGCTATCGTTCGTCGGCTCGTCCTGCGGGAGGAGTGCCGCGGCCGCTTCCGCGGGTAGTTCCTGCACGTCTCGGAGCTTCCGATCGATGACGCGCGTCCTCTTGCGGACCGTGTCGATGCCGTCTGTCGCCTCGTGGAGCTTCCTCTGCACTTTCTCGAGTGCTTCCCCGTACTTTCGCCATTCCGTCTTGACGGCACCGAGAAGACTCCAAACCTCGCTCGATCGTTTCTCGATGGCGAGTGTCCGGAAGCCCATCTGCAGGCTGTTGAGCAAGGCGAGGAGCGTCGTCGGCCCGGCGATCGAAACGCGGTAGAGGCGTTGGAGCGAATCGGCCAGCCCCGGCCTCCGGAGCACCTCGGCGAAGAGGCCTTCCGTCGGGAGGAAGAGGATGGCGAAATCCGTCGTGAACGGCGGGTCGATGTATTTCTCCGCGATATCTTTCGCGCAGGAACGGAGGCGGTTCTCCAATTGCTTGCCGGAAGCTTCCACCGCGGCGATGTCGGCGCGTTCCTGGGCTTCGAGAAGCCGCTGGTAATCCTCGAGCGGGAACTTCGAGTCGATCGGCAGCCAGACGACCTCGTCTTTTCGATCCCCCTTGCCGGGCAGTTTCACCGCGAATTCGACGCGTTCGCCGCCCTTCATGGCGACGTTGGCGGCGTATTGCTCCGGCGTCAGCACCTGCTCCAGGAGCGCACCCAGCTGGACCTCGCCCCATGTGCCCCGCGCTTTGACGTTCGTGAGCACTTTCTTCAGGTCCCCCACCCCCGACGCCAGCGTCTGCATTTCGCCGAGCCCTTTGTGGACCTCCTCGAGGCGCTCGCTCACCTGCCGGAACGACTCCCCGAGTCGTTTTTCGAGCGTGTCGTGGAGTTTCTCGTCGACGGTTTCCCGCATGCGTTCGAGCTGTCTCTCGTTGTCGTTTCTCATCTGGGTGAGCCTGTCCTCGACCGAGTTTTTCATCGCCTCGAGCTTCTCTTCCACCGTCTTCGTGAGCGAGTCGATCCGCGTGGAAAAGGAATCCAACTGGCGTTGCTGCGCTTCGGACAACCCCTTCATCCCTTCCATGACCGTCCGGTTGAAGGCGACCAGGGTTTCCCGAAGTTCGTTGCGCAGCGCATTCGATGAATCGGCAACGCTCGCGCGAACGGCTTCGAGCTTCTGTTCCGTCGTCGAGGTCAGCTTTTCGACTTCGGCTCGCTGCACCTCGCCGGACTTCCCGAGCGCGGCGGCGAGCTCTTCTCGAGCGTGGCGTTGCGCGGTCGCACTCTCTTCCCTGTTCCGGGCGATCTCGTCACGGACGAGATCCTGCGTGCGGGTGACGGAGGTTTCGATCGACTCGAGGAGGCGGAGGACGCCTTCGACACGGGGGTCGCGGCGGAATATGAGCGCGATGAGCAGTGCAACGGCGAGGAACTGGAGAACGAGAATGAGAATCGAAACGGCATCCATATCGAAACCAGACGGTGATAGGGAAAAACATCCTTTCGCTCCCTCGTGGAAAGGAATTCCACGAGCGATATGAATCTAGCACAGGGTCACATGGAAAGCCATGCATAACCCTCCGAGGATCGAAGACGAGGGAACACCCACTGGAGAAGAATGCCTTGGAATGGACACGGGATACATTCCATCGAGCGAAACCGCTGTGAAACACGATTTCGAAACCCGAGGCGCGACGCACCTGTCTCAGAACGGCTGCCTCGTCATGAATGTGGGAGAACGCGATCGGGCCCATGCATTCCGCGTGATCGACGTATGCGCCGGCGGCAAACCGTGAACCGGTATCCGATCGGTCGTCGATGTTCGCCGCTGTCATCGGTTGCATGCGTGCTTTCGACGGCACAGGACATCTGCCCGTGCACGACATCCGAGACCCGGTGTCGATCCATCCATACCGGGCGAACAGGCGCCCCCCACGATCGCCCGATACCGCCGTCGTTGGGACGATGACGGGACACCGCAGGCTGCGAAAATCGTTACGGGAATATGCGACCAACAGCGGGGTGCGATGACGCTTCGCCATGGACGCCGACGAGGGGAAGCACTGCGAGCCGAGAGGAAGACACCCGGCGGCAGGTCGTGGTTCGGGTGCGATGCGGGACAAAACAGCGCGGTGGCTCGTGTTCTCCGATATCGGCATAAACATACCCCCCTGCGAAAACCACCAGGCGTTTCGCGGAAACGGTGATATGCTCGACGCGGTGCAGGACCGCATGACCGCACTGCGTTCTCCCGCCGTTTCTTCCGATCCGTGTTCCACCCCGTTTCGGGGGCGGCGAGACGCCAACAGGTGGGTGTTTCACCCGTGTCGGCCCGGGCGGATTTACCAATCCGTCCGTGTCCCGCCGAAAACGTTCAGCTTCCCGTTCACGTGTTTCGAGGCGTCGATGATTCTTTTCCCGGTGTCGACGACACCCTCGTGGCATACATGGCATGCATCGGCGGAAACATGCGGTGCCTTCGGGAGCGGATTGCCCGACACGGGGTCGCCGTGGCAGGAACCGCATGCACTCTCGCCGGTTCCGCCGTCCCACGCGGGCGCGCGGTCGTTCCCGTTCGTGAAATTGCCGTGGCAGTAGACATTGCGGCATGTCTTCGCCGGTGCGTCGTATGACGGCAGACCTGCGGCGCCCTTCGTTCTCGTGGCCGCCAGGGGATCGAGGAGCGACACCTCTGCGCCGAGCGGGTTCGTGCCGTCGAGATGACCGGGGCTGTCCCAGGAGGTGGGGACGGTATGACAGCCGTCGCATGCGATGGTATATGCCGCGATGGCGGATCCTTCGAGATGCTTCCGGTGAGCACCCTGCGCGTTCGGATACGGGGCCCTGGTCACGGGGTCGCCGTGGCACGTGTAGCACGCCCCCGGACCGCCGTCGGCTGCACGGTGACATGTGGAGCCGCTGCAACTCGTACCGCACACTCCCCCCGTGAAATCCGCTCCGTGGCATGCGGCGCACTCCCGCAGCGGGTACCCGTTTCGCTTGAGGAAAAGTCCGTGAAAGCGTTCCGACGTTCGTTCGGCATATCCTCCGGGATGGTCGTGGCAACCGGGTCCAAGACATGATTTCTTCGAAGCGCCGCCGCGGAGATCGGTCCCGTGACAGCGCATGCACCAGACCATGTCGTCCCGTGCATCCCCGCCGTGAAACGCCGACGCCGACGGGTCCGCGTACCCCGCGGGGTGGATTCCCGCCAGAGGGGGATCCGTCGGAAGATCTTTTTTTCACGCAGAGTGCTGTCGCACCCCAACCCGATGAGGGCGGCCGACAGGAGAAACACCGGAAGGGCTCTCACCGCCCTGCCCCCCTCACGGCGCCGGTCGCATGGCAGATCGCGCACACCGGGTCGCCGCCGTCCACGTCGTGGCAAACGGCACACGAGGCGATATCCGATTCGGCAAGCCGACCGTGGCGGTTCATCGAGCGTGGTCCGCCCAATTGGACGAACCCTGCGAGCCGGTGGGACATGGGGACGATGCGCGTGCCCACGGCGTCGTAGCCGTTCCGGTGGCAGGGGACGCAGAACATCTGCTCGTCGTGGCACCGTTCGCATCGGACCGACCGGGCGCGGGCGTCGAGACCGTGCGTGTAACGATAGGAAAGGGAGTGCGCCTTCTGGACGGTCAGGTAATCTCCCCCGGGTATCTCCTCACCGCGCGGCCACGAGTCGACGAAGTCTTTGTCCGGCGCCCTGCCGAGCGGGACGTCGTTCATCGGCACATGGCATTCCTGGCAAGAAACGGGCGTGTGGCACATGGCACAGGAGCGGGTTTCCTCACTGCCCGCCGCCTTCCGCCCATGGAGGCGCACGAACGACGGCGAGCGGTGATCCGCCGGGACGAGCCCGGCAGTCGTTTCATGGCACGACTCGCACTGGGCGCCAACCGTGAATACCGTCTCCCCACCCTCGCGGGGCGGCCGCCCCAGCAGACCGGCATTGTGGCAAGCAATACAATCGGCCATGGAGGGGAATGCGCGCGCGTTTCCGTCCAGGACACCCGCATGGCATTGCTCGCACCGCATCCCCGAACTCGTGTGCGCTGCGTGCGAGAAGAGAAGGCCGTGGTCTTTCGCAACGAGGGAAGCCGCTTCCAGACTATCCGCCGAGGAAAGGCCCCAGAAAGTGCGGACATCTTCCCTCTCATGACAGGGGGTGCATGCGGCGGGCGTCGGGAGGAGATTGTCTTTCGCCGTTCGGCTGGAAGCCGCCGGGTGACAGGACGAACACTCTACCAGCCTCCTATGGACGGCGTGCGAAAACGTCATGCCTTCGCTGCGCCTCGGAGCGTGCCGCGCCGCACCCATCGAGAGAATGAACACGATCGCGGAGAAGGATAGCGCCGTGAAGGTCGCCGACGCCGTTTTCATCGGCCCTCCTTGCCGGTGTTGTCCCGGAAAAAATGCGAGAAACGGTACTCGATGCGCCCGAAGGCGCGAATATCGGATGCATATATCCTATTTGCCATGAACTGCCCCTGGAAGTCGACGGTGAGCACCGACGACGGCCTGAGGGTGGCTCCGGCGACCGCAGCCCACGCCCGGGTCCTCGCGAGGTCGTCGGCGAGCGCATAGGCGCTGTACACGGCGCCGAGATGCGGAACCAACCCGCCGCCGAGCAGGGGAACGCATGCCTGGAGGTTGAAACCGTCGAGGTCTCCTTCTCCGCCGGCATCTTTCGTGTACATGATGGAGGCATAATCGCACGAGGCGCCGAGGGTCGCGCGGCATACGGTCTCGTCCCCCGCGGCCGTGAGCGAGACACGACCGTGGAGGGTGAGTCGCCTGTTCAGTCGGTAATCCGCACCGGCGGCCGCCTCGCCGGTCGGCGTGGTTTCGAACATCGCGAAATACGAATTCCAGGCGATCATCGGTTCCCGTCGGCTGAGGGAAACGACGAACTCGAGATCCGGGTCGATACGGTACGATGCGTCGAGTTCCGCTCGGCACACGCGCCGGAAATTGAAATCGTAATCCGTCCGGCCGAATAGCCACATGCCGCCACGCGTGTAGAGAATATCGAGACTCCCGTACTGGTTGGCGCGCGAACCGTAATCGACAAGGGTCGGGACGACGCCGAGCTGGGCGTCATGACAATAGGCGGTGAACGGTGTCGTCTCCCGGTGGCGGTTCATGTAACTCAGCCCCACCCGGCACCCGCGGGTGATCGACCATGACGAGTGGCCGCCGATCTGCCAGTTCTCGCCCAGTCGGCGGAAGAAGTGCGGTTCCTGGGATGGCGGCGTGATCCCCCCGGCATAGAGAATCGTTTCCACGAACTTCGCCGGGTGAAGGCGAACGTGGACACCGTCGATAGTCCCATAATTCACTCCGCCGAAGACGGTCTGCCTTCCTACGCGCAGATCGACCACTCCACCGATATTCTTCCGGTCGACCATGATATGGAAGAGCCGGAATCGCGGGTCGCCTGCGAGGGGGGCAGCAAGGTCGGTCGATGCCTGGAACGATGCGCCGAGCGAAAAGTTGCGGGCCGCATACGTCGTCTGGACGTTCCCGTTGACGCGCAACTGTGTGGTGTCTCCTGTCCCCGTGGCCCGCTCCCAACCGTACGCGGACGTCGCGATGCGGCCTGTCAGCACTTGTGCAGCCGCCGTCATGGAACAGGCTGTGAAAGCCGATGCGATCGCCGGAAGAATGCGTGAGAATATCGGAGGAACCCGCGATCTTTGGACCGTCTCGCGTTTCTCGTGGGTTTGCGGATCCAGCCCTGCTCGGCATGGAACGTAGGAGAGCGTTCCGCGGGGCGGACGTACTTTCCGGTGCGGAGCAGGGGTCATCGAGGAACGGGGCGAACCGCCCGTTTTCTCAGGTTCAAACCGCCTTACGGGCGCGGGTGACGGATTGTCCCCCACGCCGTGTGAAAATCGAACCCCGTGTAGACCGGGCTCTTCTCGTTGTGGCAGCGGATGCACAGTTTTTCCGCCTGCCCGTCCGCAACGGTGTGGAGAACGAGTCCCGCTTCGCGGACTTGTTCGCGGTCCGCTGCGCGGGCGTGGATGTTGCGGTACGACGATGCGGGGCCGTGGCATGCCTCGCAACCGACGCCCTCTTGGGGCATGAACCCGTCGTCGTATACCGGGTTCTCTTCCATTTTCCCCGTCACATGGCAGGCGAGGCATTCGGGGGTTTCCGATGCGTTCGTCTTGAACCCTCTCCCCTCGGCGATACCCTCGGCGTCCGCAGACAGCAACGTGGAAAAGGCGGCGGCGTGTTTCGAGTCCCGCCAGAGAGGGTACTGCCGCCCGAGCCGTTGCACGCTGTGGCAGCCTTTGCAGGGCAATGTCCCGATGTATTTCCTCTCCGCTTTCTGCATGCCGGTGAACGCCGCCGTTGCGGCGAGGGCCAGCACGATACCCGGAATGAACAGGATGCGTCTCATCGCGCGACTCCGACCGTGAACGATGCGCCCGAAAGTTATCTCCCGCCGGATACCGCAGCAAGAAGGCGGCACGTTTTCATGCGAAAACTCGACTGTGCCCGCCGGTCCGCGCTTCACCCTCGTTCGCCGCGTCGGGATGCGGTTTGCTTCTCCGTCGAGTCCGTTATGCTTTGGGAACGCACAGACCTGAAACCATCGGGCGGCGAAGTCATGCGCCGGGGAGGAGCATGGCGACGGAAGCCTGTGTCCACTTGACGAGAGGTTCGAAATACAAACCGAACAGGATGTTCGGGATGATGAACAGGACGACCGTCACGACCACGGCAGGGCGGAACCGGATCGGTGAAATGTCCCCGTCGAGGGGTTCCCGCAGGTACATGTTCCGGAGAACGCGGGCGTAGTAATACAGCGACACGACGGTGTTGAGCACGGCGACGACGGCCAGCCAGAGGAAGGGGGAATCCACGACCGCCGAGAAGAGGATGAGTTTCCCGACGAAACCGCCCGTCGGGGGAAGCCCCGTCAGCGAGATGAGGAAAATGGCGAAGCCGACGCCGACCGTGGGGGCTCGTTTCCCGAAACCCCGGTAATCGTCGATATGCTCGCTGCCGATCTTGTCCGCGACGGCCATGACCACGTAGAACGCGCCGAGGTTCATGAAGAAATACATGATGAAGTACAGCAGGACCGCCGCGATTCCGCTGTCGCTCGACACGACGACGCCCATGAGGAGGTACCCGGCATGGGCGATGCTCGAGTACGCGAGCATGCGCTTGAGATTGTCCTGCCAGACGGCGATGAAATTGCCGACGGTCATCGTCGCGACCGAGAGGACGGCGAGCACGAGGTTCCAGTTCACGCCGGAGAAACTGGCTCGGACGTTGGCCGTCGTGTACATGTCGAAGAACATCACGGTGAAGAAGCGGATCAGCACGGCGAAACCGGCGGCCTTGCTGGCGACGGCCAAAAACGCGGTAATCGTGATCGGTGCCCCTTCGTAGACGTCCGGAGTCCAGAAGTGGAACGGTACGGCGGAGATCTTGTACCCGAGTCCCGCGAGGATGAGGACGACGCCGATCATCATCGTCGCGAACGACCAGCCGGTGGTGATCGCGTGGCCCCGTGCGAGGACGTCATGGATGCGGACGAGGTCCAACGACCCCATGAGACCGAAAATCAGCGACATGCCGTAGAGCATGAGGCCGGACGAGACGGCCCCGTAGAGCACGTATTTCAATGCGGCCTCGCTCGAGCGCCGGACGGACTTGGTGAAACCGGCGAGGATGTACGAGGAAATGCCGACCAGCTCGATCGCGATGTAGATCATGAGGAGGTTCGCAGCACCCGCCATGAGCGTCATCCCGAACGTGAGCGCTGCGATGAAGCAGAAGTACTCTCCGATACGGGGCGCATCGCGCCGCAGTTCCTGCGACTGGAACGAGAACAGCACGATGACGATCCCCGTCACGATCACGAAGTACTTGAAGAACACGGAAAACGGATCCAGCGCGATCATGCCTGAGAAGATGCGCTCCGGGCCGGCAGGGGAAAACGGCATGAGGGCGAGGGCGACCGCGAAACCGGCGAGAACGACGGCGCCCGTCAGGCGTCCTTTCCCGCGGGCGGCGAACTCCATGATCATCGCCGCGATGAACGTCAACGCCAGCGCCAGTTCTGGCCGGAAATTCGCAATGCTCGAGGAAATGGTTTCAGGCATGGTCCCGCTGTGTTCGTGTTTCGGATTGCTGCATTCGCTTCGTACGCTTCGTCCCACTCCGGGTGAACCGCGCGCCGCCCAGTACCGGCGGCCGCCATTCCCCTCTCACATGCCCATCAACAGAGCTTGGCTCGCCTCTGCGCTCGTTTTCACGAAACGGACGAGGTGGTCGAGCGAGGTCGTCATGAAATTCAGTGCCGGCGAAGGCCAGACGCCGAGGAAAACGATGATGGCGGCGAGCGGAGCGAGGGAGACGATCTCGCGCGGCGTGACGTCGGGCAGGACATTCTCCCACCGCGACGGCAACGTCCCCATGAAGACGCGCTGGAAGGTCCAGAGCATGTAGCCCGCACCGAGGACGATGCCGAGCGTCGACAGGATGGTCCAGAACTTGTCGGTCTGGAAGGCGCCGAGGAAGACGAACGCCTCGCTCACGAAACCGCTCAGGGAGGGCAGGCCGATCGCGGCGAAGAAGGCGACGACGGTGAAGAACGCGTAGACCGGCATCTTGTTGTAGACGCCGCCGAACTCGTCGAGCCCTCGGGTGTGGGCGCGGTCGTAGAGCACCCCCACGAGGAGGAAGAGCATCGCCGTGATCGTGCCGTGGTTGAACATCTGGAAGACCGCGCCGGTCATACCCTGCACGTTCAACGCGGCCATGCCCAGGATGACGTACCCCATGTGCGAGATCGACGAGTAGGCGATGAGCTTCTTGAAATCCTTCTGGGCCATGGCGCAGAGGGCCCCGTAGACGATGTTGACGAAGCCGAAGATCATGAGCGGTTTCTGGAAAAAGACCGCAAACTCCGGAAAGATCGGGAAACTGATCCGGAGCATGCCGTACGTCCCCATTTTCAGGAGCACGCCGGCCAGGATGACGGAGATCGCGGTGGGCGCCTCCACGTGCGCGTCGGGAAGCCACGTGTGGAAGGGAAAGACGGGAACCTTGATGGCGAATGCGATGAAGAGGGCGATGTACGCCCACATGCGGATCGTGCTCCCGACGACCGAGAAGATGCCGCTCTGCATGTTCTCCGGCCGCATCATCGCGAGCATGTTGAACGTGTGCGCGCCCGTCGCCGGGTCGATCGTCGTGAAATACAAGCCGATCATGACGAGCAGGAGGAGCACCGAACCGGCGAGCGTGTAGAGGAAGAACTTGATCGCCGCGTACTCGCGCCGCGGTCCGCCCCATATCCCGATGAGGAAGTACATCGGCAGGAGCATCAGTTCCCAGAAGATGTAGAACAGGAACATGTCGATCGCGCAGAACACGCCCATCATCCCCGTGTCGAGCAGGAGGAACATCGCGAAGTACCCCTTCACCGATTTGTCGATGCTGAACGACGCCACGGCCGCGATGAAACTGATCAGCGCCGTCAGCACGACCATCGGCATCGACAAGCCGTCGATCGCGAGGAAGTACTCGATCTGGATCTCGCCGAACCACGCCGTCTGGGGAATCGTGATCCACGCGAAGCGCTCGACGAACTGCATCGAGGACTGCTCGTTGATGCCCGGGAGCGACGACCGGAACAGGGCGATGAGGGCGACGGCGAACGCCACCTGAACGCCCGTCGTGACGACGGCCACGCCCCGGATGAGCCGCGTCCGCTCCTTGTTCACGAGCAGGACGATGATCATCCCCACGATGGGGAGAAAAGTCAGGATGGAGAGAATCGGGAACTGCATCAAGCCTCCGCCGAAATAGCTGTCGACATTCTTCTATCCGTTGATTCAGGGGACGGGAAAAACGGAGTTCACTCAATAGAACACGTAGAACAGGACGAGCGCGCCGAACACGGCCAGCGCGATGTACGTCTGGATACGGCCGGTCTGGGTCTTCCGGAACACGATCCCGAAGAACCCCACGGTGTAGCCCGCGAGGTTCACGAGCCCGTCCACGACGTATTTGTCGAAGACGCCGCTGAGCCACGACTGGAACCGCGTCACAGCCGCAGCGCCGTTCACCGCCCCGTCGATAATCGTCTCGTCGAACCACCGAACGACACGCGTCGTCAGGAGGACGAAGGGGACGACGACCCATTGCTCGTAGATTTCATCGAAGTACCACTTCCGCGTCAGGAAGGTGTGGAGGGGGCGGAGTCTCGCGGCCACGGCGTCGGGGTCGACGACCTTCCTCCGGTAGACCCCCCAGGCGACGAGGATGCCGAGACCCGCCAGGATGAGGGACGTGATCATCGCGGGCGTGTGCGATGCGTGGACGGCGTGCGCGAGAGCCTCCTGCGCGGGGTGCGTCGCCGTGACTGCTTCGCCGTGGGCCGCCGACATTCCGTGGGTCGCCTCCCCGCCGTGGACGGGG
>JARYLZ010000091.1 GCA_029907355.1 Bacteroidota bacterium
GGTACGATGCGCTGCTCGACCGATACGGCGCAAGCCGTGAGGCGGATCGGGCGCTGTTCGGGCGCGCCCGTGCGGCGGAAGCGATGAAGCGTTCCCGCGAGGCGGCGGACGATTATGCCCAGTGCCTCACCCGATATGCCGGTTCGAGTTATGCGGAAGAGGCGGCCGCACGCCTGCGTTTCCTCGAACGCTTCGCACCCTCGCCGCCCGAAGACGCGCTCCCCGCCGTCGCCGCTGCACTGGCCGGTTTACAGGAACGCCAGGGGACGGCGTCGACGGACGTCCTGTTAGGGAAACTTTTCCTCGAGCATCTCAAGGACCACGCGTCGGCCTTGCGGTGTTTTTCCGATGCAATCCGCAAGGGCGTGAGCGGCGAGGAGGCTGGGGAGGCGGCTTTCGGCAAGGCGCTTGCCACGCTTCGCCTCGCCCAGGCGGGAACGGAGGGGAACGTCGCCGAAGCCGAGAGGGAACTCGAAGCGTTCATCCGGCGGCAGCCGCCGGGGCGCTTGCGCGATGAGGCGGCATGGGAACTGTTCCTCTCGCGCATCGAGGGGAAACCGCCGGTGGAAGTGCTCGACGCCGCCGCGGCTTTCCTCTCGGGCGGGCACGAAGCGCACGTCGACGAGGTACGGCTGCGTTACGCGTCGGCGTTACAGCAGACGGCGCGGAACCAGGAAGCGGAAAAGGAATGCACGGCGATCCTCGCCGGCGCCGCGTCGGGGGATGTCCGTGCGGGTGCCCTCTACACGCGTGCCCTCGCACGGAAAGCGGGCGCATCGTACGCCGGCGCTCTCGAGGATCTGCGCGCCTGCCTCGAGGGACAGCCCGATGGTCCCTGGGCGGCCCGTGCCCTCTACGAGCTCGCCCACATCCTGAACCGGACCGGGCGACACGAGGATGCCGCCCGGACGTTCCTCCTCGTCAAGGAGCGCTTCCCTTATGCCGCCTTCGCCGATTCGGCGGCCTACGGCGCCCTCGATGCGTTCCTGGAAGGTGGATTTACGGACAAAGCGGTCCTGTATTCCGCTTCCCTCCTCCAGGAAGCGGAGAAGGACCCCTTCACCGCGCCTTCCATCATCCAGGAACGTCTCTTCCTCCACGCGACGACGACCGCCCGCGCGGGTGACGCCGAGAGCACGAAACGTCACCTCATCCGGTACGTCGTCGAGTACCCGGAAGGACCCTACGCCGGGGAGGCCTATTATGCCTTGGGACGCCTGTTCCGGCAGGAGGGACGCACCGCCCTCGCAGCGGCTTACCTGCAGAGGGCAGGTGCCGCGGGCTCGGGGACCAAGGCACGCAGAGAAGCGGCGGACCTGCTCCTCGAAGAGGGAAGGAACGAGGAAGCGGTCCGCGAGTACGAGAAACTCGCCGCGACTGCGCCGTCACGGCTCGAGAAGAGTTACGCGCTCTCGCGCGTCGTTGTCGCGCTCTTCCGCGCCGACCGTCTCGACGAGGCGACACGCAAAGCCGCGGCGTTCCGTTCCGAGTACCCGGACGCGGCTTCCGTTTTCGAGGAATTCGAACTGGAACGGGGAAAATACCTCTACCGGAAGCGCGAGTACGCGAAGGCGATGGATCTCTTCGACAAGATTGCGGATTCGAATACGAAGGAACTGGCCGCCCTGGGGAGGCTGTGGATGGGAAAGACGTACGATGCACAGAACCTCGGCCAGAAAGCGGAGAAGGAATTCCGGAAGGTCCTCTCCGATTACAGGGATACCCCCGCCGCAGCCGAAGCATCGCTTTCGCTCGCGCGAATGGCCCTGCGGGCCGAGAAATGGGATGAAGCCGCGAAACTCCTGAAAGCGGCGCTCGACGTCCCCTCGATGCCCCAGTCTGCCGTGAAGGAGGCGATGAGCGGCCTCATCACCTGTTACGAGGAGATGCGGATGTACGATGCAGCGGCCGAAATGACGCGCCGTTTCCTCGATCTCTTCCCCGGGGACCCGACGGCGTTCCGGAAAAAGGTGAACCTCGGCGAGTACTACTACCAGCTCCAGTTCTTCAACCAGGCGATCACGCATTTCGAGAACCTCCTCACCGAAGCGCCGGCGGAAGACCAGGCCGAGATACGGTACTACATCGGCGAGTGCTATTACTCGAAAGGGGATTTCACGCAAGCCGCGCTCGAATTCCTCAAGGTCCCCTACCTCGTCGTGCGGAAGACCGAAATCGATTGGACGGCGAGCGCATACGATATGGCGGCGCGCGCCTACAAGAAGCTGGGCAAGTACGACCTCGCCCGAGATATGTACCGGCGGATCATCGACACGCCGGACATCGACCCGCGTTTCAAGGCCCAGGCGGAACAGGAGATCGAATCGCTTCGGGCAATGGAACGCTGATGCGGACTCCATGCTTCCCCGGTCGGTGACGGGAGACGGTGCGGTTCGCCCGCACCCTTCCGTCAGGAACCCGTCCTCGGGAAGAACTCATCGTGCAGGTCGCGCACGACGCGGGGGACGTGTTTTTCGTCGATCACGAAGGTCAAATTGATTTCCGACGCCCCTTGGGAAATCATTTCGATGGGGATGTCCCGCAACCGATCGAACACGCGGGCAGCGATGCCTTTCTCGGCTCGTATCCTCTCCCCGACAACACAGACGATGGCGCGGCCCGTCTGTTTCTGCACGGCGCCGTGCCGTTCGAGATCGCGGACGAGATCCTCGAGCGCAGGCGTGGATTCGATGCTCAGGGAAACACTCACTTCCGACGTCGTCACGAGATCGACGGATGTCCGGTGCTCGTGGAAGACGTCGAAGATCTTTTTCATGAAGCCGTAATTCCCGAGCATCCGCGCTGACGAGATATTGAGGACGGTCACACCGCGCTTGTACGAGATCGACTTGACGGTGGAAGATGTCGGCGACACGCGGGGCTTGATGAGAGTTCCCCCCGCCTCGGGTCGTCGCGAATTGTAGATATGCACCGGGATGTTCTTCTCCATCGCCGGGATGAGTGTGCTGGGGTGGAGGACTTTCGCCCCGAAATACGCCAGCTCGGACGCCTCGTGGAACGAGAGTTCCTCGACGCGGCGCGCATCGGGGACGATCTTCGGGTCGGCCGTGAGGATGCCGTCGACGTCCGTCCAGATCTCGATATCCTCGGCATGGAGTACTGCGCCGATGACGGCCGCGGAGAAATCCGAGCCGCCGCGTCCGAGTGTCGTCGTGATCCCCTGCTCGTTCGCACCGATGAAACCCTGGATGACGGGTACTTCCCCGGCGGCGATGCGCGGGCGAATGGTCTGCTGGCAGCGGGCCGTGGTCTCGCGCAAGTCGGGCTCCGCCTTCCCGAACGTGCTGTCCGTCATGATGCAGGCGCGCGCATCCGTGAGCACGGCGCGCACGTCCATCTCCTGCAGGGCCGAAGCCGCGATGAGCGTGGACATGCGTTCGCCGTAAGACATCACGAAGTCGAGCACACGCGGGGAAAGGTCGCCCGTGATGCTCAACCCGTAGAGGAGATGGCGGAGTTCCTCGGAAAACGCACTCAACTCCCGGATGAGTCGGTCCTGCCGGCCGAGATCGGTGAGGACGCCCTGTACGATATCATAATGGCGCTCGACGATTTCGCGCCGGAGGATGCGCTGGGCTTCCGCCTCGTTTCCCTCAGCGGCTGCGCGGGCACAGCGGATGAGTGCATCCGTCACGCCGGCGCATGCGGAGAGGACGACGACGGGCTTTCTCTTCACCCGCCCTTTCACGATTCCGCACATGTTCCGCATGGCTCGAGCGTCCTCGATGGACGTTCCCCCGAATTTCATGACGATCATATCGCGGACAGTGCCTTGACGGTGGATGAGGTTGGAACACGGAGCGAACGCAGACGCTCAGGTAAAAATACGAGATTGCAGGAGAAACCTTCTTCTCTCCCGTAAATGGGTCGCGGTAATCGGTTGCCCGCGAGAGAATGCCGGATGCGGTTCCCCGGTGCCAAGCGAAAGAGCATTCGACCACATTTCTTGGAGTACCGCGGGGGCGGAGGGGAGGGGGAAAGGGTGGAACGGGGGTGGAATCTTGCATACCGGCGATCCGATAAGTAACTTATTTTTCGAAAATTGAAAGAAAATAAACGACCTTTTCTCGATGCCAGTTGAATTACCGGAAGTCGAGCAGGATGTCACGAACGGCACCGTCACGGACCACCCCGCAAAGGTCATCCTCTACAACGACGATGTGCACACATTCGAAGAAGTCGCCCTTCAGCTCGTGAAAGCCATACATTGTACCTACGAACGAGGCATGGATTATGCCAACGAAGTGCACACGCGCGGGAAGGCGTGCGTGTTCGAGGGAGACATGCCGGACTGCCTGCGCGTGAGCGCCGTGCTCGAAGAGATCGCGCTCCACACGCAGATCGAGATTTGAGGGGGAGGGACTTTCCTTGACCTCCGCCGAGATACGAGCCTCGTTCCTGGATTTTTTCGCTTCGAAGGGTCACCGCATCGTGCCAAGCGCACCGGTCGTCCCGCATGACGACCCGACGCTGTTGTTCACGAACGCGGGCATGAACCAGTTCAAGGACGTGTTCCTCGGGAAAGGCACCCGCGATTACACGCGCGCCGCCGACACGCAGAAGTGCATCCGCGTGTCCGGCAAGCATAACGACCTCGAAGAGGTGGGACGCGACACGTACCACCATACCTTCTTCGAGATGCTGGGAAACTGGAGCTTCGGCGACTACGACAAGCGCGAGGCCATCGCGTGGGCGTGGGAATTGCTGACCGACGTCTGGGGGCTCCCGAAGGAGAGGCTCCACGCAACCGTTTTCACCGGCGACGACGAGTCCTTCGGTTTGTGGACGGAGGTGACCGACATCGACCCGACGCACGTGCATCGGTTCGGCGAGAAAGACAACTTCTGGGAAATGGGGGACACGGGCCCGTGCGGCCCCTGCTCCGAAATCCACATCGACCTGACGCGGGACGGGAGCGGGGCGTCGCTCGTGAACGCCGGTTCCCCGTTCGTCATGGAGATCTGGAACCTCGTCTTCATCCAGTACGACAGGCGCGAAGACGGTACCCTCGTGGACCTTCCTGCCCGTCACGTGGACACCGGCATGGGTTTCGAGCGCATCTGCGCCGTTCTGCAGGGGAAGAGTTCGAACTACGACACCGACCTTTTCACGCCGCTGATCGCACGCATCGAGGAGGTGACGGGGCGTCCGTACCGCGGGGAGGATGAGCAGGTCGCCATGCGCGTGATCGCCGACCACGTGCGCATGCTCACGTTCGCGATCGCAGACGGTGCCGTGCCGGGCAACGAGGGGCGCGGCTACGTGCTCCGCCGCATTCTCCGCCGGGCGGCCCGTTTCGGGAGGAAGCTCGGCATGACGGAACCCTTCATCTGGCGCATCGTGGAAGCGGTGTGTGCAACCATGGGCGCGGTCTTCCCCGAGATCGTCGCACGGCGCAACCTCGTCGAACGCATCGTCCGCGCGGAAGAGGAGTCGTTCGACGCGACGCTCGGGCGGGGACTCGAGATTTTCGAGGACATCGTCCGCCGCATGAAACGGTCGAACACCATCGTCATGAGCGGCGAAGACGCGTTCAAGTTGTACGACACATTCGGTTTTCCGATCGATCTCACCGCGTTGATGGCCGGCGAACGAGGCCTCACGGTGGACGTGAAACGGTTCGAGGATCTCCTGTTCGAGCAGAAGGAACGATCCCGCTCGGTCACGAGGAGCAGGATCGCAATCGCCGGCGGGGCGGGGGCGGAGGAGATCGATCTCGACATCAGACCGCAGGATATCTCGCGTTTCCAGTTCGTCGGCTACGACCGCATGGAAACGGACGCCGAGGTGATCGGTCTCCGGAGGACGGGTGAGCGCACCTACCTCGTGCTGGACCAGACGCCGTTCTACGTGGAGTCGGGCGGACAGGTCGACGACACCGGCACGATCTCCGCCCGCAGCACGGACTTGCCTGTCGTCGGATTGCTGAAGAACGACCGGAACATCGTCCACGTGTTGGGGGGGGATTTGCCCGTCGAACTCGGCGAGACCGTGCACGCCTCCGTGGATGCGGAGCGTCGGCGTGCCATCATGCGGAACCACACGGCCACGCACATCCTTCACGCCGCTCTCCGTTCCGTTCTCGGCGAGCATGTCCGGCAGGCGGGGTCGCTCGTCGAGCCTTCACGTCTGCGGTTCGATTTCTCCCATTACGCGAAACCGTCCCCGGAAGAACTCGCCGAGATCGAGGACCTGGTGAACGGCGTCATCCTCGATGCGCGCCGGGTGGTCCATCACCGGAACATCCCCTTCGAGGAAGCGAAGAAGATGGGCGCACTGATGTTCTTCGGTGAAAAGTACGGCGACCGTGTGAACGTCATCGAAGTACCCGGGTGGTCGATGGAATTTTGCGGCGGGACGCACGTGCACAACACCGCCGAGATCGGTTTGTTCAAAATCCTCTCCGAGGGGAGCATCGCGGGCGGGACACGGCGCATCGAGGGCGTCACCGGCGAAGGCGTCCGTCGGTATCTCGCCGACTTGCACAAGCGGCTGGAGGAACAGAAGAACGAGTCCGACGACCTCCGCGAGCGTATCCGACGCCTGGAAAAGGAAATCGCGCGCTACCGGCTCGAACGGACTGCTGCCCGGCTCGATGAACTCCTCGCTCAGGGAATCGTGCGGGACGGCGTGCGCATCGTATCGGGACGCGTCGATGCGGCGGACATGGAAGAGTTGAAATCGCTGGGAGATTCCCTGCGCGGGAAGATCATCTCCGGCGTGGGCGTGCTGGGGACCGTGATCGATGGGAAAGTCGCGCTCGTCTGCGTCGTGACGGACGACTGCATCCGCGAACGCGGCCTATCGGCGGGGGCGATTGTCGGCTCCCTCGCGAGGAAACTCGGCGGAGGGGGAGGGGGACGCCCGCATTTGGCCACCGCGGGGGGGAAAGATGCCGCACGCCTCGACGAGGTGCTCGCATCCGCCCCGGACGATATCATCGCGGGAATCCGGAAATGAAGGGGGGGAAAGCGGTCTATGAATCCCTCCTCTCGGCATGCCGGGAGGACGGCGCTCTCCTCTTCGTCCTCTTGGATCCCGATCGATTCATGGGGAACGCCGTGGGCGGGTTCGTCCGGGCGGCGGAGCATGCAGGCGTCGACGGCTTTCTCGTCGGGGGAAGTCTCTCGGCCGTCACGGATATGACTCAGGTTGTGGCCGAAGTGAAGAGCGCAACGACGCGGCCGGTCATTCTCTTTCCCGGCGGCGTCCACCACGTCACCGGCGCAGCGGATGCGATGCTCCTGCTCTCCGTGCTCAGCGGGAGGAACCCCGAGTTCCTGATCGGCCAGCACGTGGTGGCGGCGCCTATTATCCGCCGCCTCGGCGTAGAATGCATTTCGACAGCGTACCTGCTGGTCGAATCGGGCCGTACGACCGCGGCGGAATTCATGAGCGCGACGAAACCACTGCCGCGGCACAAGCCGGAACTCGCCGCAGCCCACGCGATGGCGGCGGAACTGCTCGGCTTCCGGTGCGTCTACCTCGAGGCGGGGAGCGGTGCGGACGAACCCGTACCCGACTCCCTTGTCGAAGCCGTAGCACGCAAGATCGAAATTCCCATCATCGTCGGCGGCGGCATCCGTTCGCCCGAAACGGCAGCGTCGAAGGTGCGAGCAGGCGCATCCGTGGTCGTCGTTGGGAATTACTTCGAGGAAAAAGGTCACGAAGGGGACCTCCAGGCCTTTTCAGACGCCGTGCACGGCACGCAGCGCGGCAAGCCGCGGAATGATCCCCTCTCTTCACACACAGCGGAACGGTGATGCCATGACTCGCCTGACACTTGCTGCCATTCCGGGGATTCTCCTCGTCGTGATCTTCGGCTGTGCACCGGTCGCCGAGCTGGAGGAGGAAAACGCTCTCCTCCGGAGGAAGGTCGATTCCGTCGAAGTCGAGCGGGAAAGCTGTCATGCCCGCCTCACGGCATTGAGCCAGCGTACGGCGGCTCTCGAGCAGGAGAAGACGGCGCTGGAGGAGAACGTCCGGCGTTTGTCCGCACGCCTGGCCGAGGCAGCCACACTGCCAGTCGCTGCAGTCACACCGGTCACTTCCCCGCCGACCGCCGAAGCTGCGGCGGAACGTCGTTCCGCGAAAACCGTTGAGACACGCCCGGAGGGCAAGACACCAGAGCGGGAACCCTCGACCGCTCCGCAGGGTAGGGAACAGGCGCAAAACGAACGGCAGGCGTTGGACAAACACCCGACGGAGAGCGAGACCGAACCTGAAATCCGTCGCGACGTCTCTCCCCCATCGAAGAGCGAATCCGTCTCGCTCGTCGTCTCGTCGAACCCGGCCGATGAACGCTACCTCTCGCGTTACCAGGAAGCTCTGTCGCACTTCAACAACCGGCGGTATACGCGCGCCTTGCCGATGTTCGAGGCCCTTGCCGACACGGATCCGCCCAACGACATGAACGACAACGCGCTGTACTGGAAGGGCGAGTGTCTATACGCACTGGGGCGCCATGCGGAGGCGGTGACGGCGTTCTCCACGGTGATCGGCATGAAGGGGACGGACAAGAAAGAGGCCGCCCTCATGATGCGGGGCAATTCGTACCTGAAACTCGGGCGCAAGGAAGACGCGAAACGCGATTTCCGCCGTCTCGTGGAACTGTTCCCCAACGGGGAATTCCGATCGAGCGCACAGCGAATGCTGCGGAAACTCCGTTGACGTTTGTTTCACCGCCCGGTGCATTCCCCTCTGCAAGGGCCGGCGTCGCTTTCTCAGACCGATGGCGTTTCGGGTGCCTTCTCTTCGTCGGCAAGGGATGAAGGCTCGTCTTGTCCTTTCATCTCGTCTTTCTGCTCGGGTTCCGTAGGGGGGACATCCGTTTTTTCCATCCCCCTCTCGAGGGCGGCTTCGGCAGATGCCGACGCGGTCGGTTCGATAGTGGCTTCGCGGACAGCTTCCTCGTCGAGTTCTGCAGCTTCGGGCCCCCGTGATGATGGGCTTTGTACCGTGGTTTCAGCGGTCTGCGCAGGCGCCGCTCCGGTCGGGGACGATTCGGGCACGGTTGCGAGGGGCTGTTCACCGGCCGTCGCCGGTTGCTGGACCATGGAGGGTTCCTGCTGTTTCTCTCCTACAGGTCGCGGCGCAGGGGTTTCCCCCTGGGACTTGAACAAGTTCTTCAACGCGGGGATATCGCCGAGCGTATAGGCGCGGTCCGAGGGGGAGTGCAAGGAGCCGAACGTGCCCTCGCTCTCGTCGCCGGAAGTCAATTCCTCTTCCCGCACGATAGCGCAGATGAAGGATTTCTTGTCCGGATCCATCTCGATCACTTTCACCTGGACCGTGTCGCCGGGTTTCACGCTGATATCCTGCGCGGTTCTCCGCCCGCCTCGCCGCGGGCTGCCGATTTTCCCCCGCGGCACGAAACAATCGATGTCGTAGTCGAGGGAGACGATGGCGCCGGCGTCCATGACGCGCTTGACCGTTCCCGTCGCTTCGGCGCCCGCATGGTAGATATTCGCAAGGCGCGGCCAGGGGTCGGGTTGCGCGGCCTTCAGGCTCAGCGAGATGCGCCGGTCCGAAGGACGCACCTCCAACACGCGCGCTTCCACTTCCTGCCCCACGCGCACGACTTCGTTCGGGTGCCTCAAGCGCCGAGTCCACGAGAGTTCGGATACGTGGATCATCCCGACGATGCCCTCTTCGAGGACGACGTAGGCCCCGTAATCGAGGAGATCCTTGATCCTCCCCTTGACGAGCGAGCCGACAGGGTACTTTTCGCGGACCTTGCTCCACGGCGACTCGGTGAATTCTCTCATGCTCAGGGCGATCCGCTCGTGCTTCAGGTCTACCTCGACCACGCGCACCTTGACCTTGTCGTTGACTTTCACGACGTCGGCGGGATTCGTCACACGGATTTTCGACATCCGCGAGATGTGCACGAGGCCGTCTATTCCTCCGATATCGACGAAAGCGCCGTAGTCCGTGACGGCGGTCACTACACCTTCGAACACTTCCCCTTTCCGGATTTGCTGCAGGCGCTCGAGTCTGAGGGCTTTCTTCCTGCTGCACACGTATTTCCGCTTGTCGAATTCGCCGATCTCGATGACGACTGCCTGGACGTCCTGGCCCACGAACGGGATCATGTCCTGTTGTTCCGCACGCTTATCGAGCAGAAACTGCGAGCGGGGAATGAACCCTTCGAGGCCCTTGTACGAAACGAGCATCCCGCCGGGGATAGCGCGGATGCAAGAGAACGGGAGAGCGACAGGCTTATCGAACGACTCGATCAATTCGTCCCAAATGGGTCGCGCTTCTTCCGGAGTGAGCTTCACGCGCTTTTTCGCTTTCCTCCGCGTCGCCCTTTCGGCTTCCTCGGCCTCGCTTTCCGCAGGAGACTCGCCCTCAGGCTGTGGTCCCACATCCGTAGGAATCGCATGTTCCTGTCGACCCTCTTCGACGGCTTCGCTTCGGCTTTCCATGAGGGTCGGGGTTACCGCCGCGCTTTCGACGGCTGGAAGCGATTCGGATGTGACCAGAGATATGGACGGTTCTTCTCCCTGCCCTGCCCTCGCCTCTGCGGAGGGCGTCTCTTCGAGCCCCTGGGAGGGTGCCGTTGCTATACTGTCACCGGAGGCTTGGGATGGAACCGGCATGTCTGCAACCGCTGACGGTGTCGCCGGAGTTTGTGGGGATGCATTCTCACCGGATTCCTGCACGGTTGCGGTTTGCGGTTCGGGGGTTGTCGACTGATCGGTGAGGTTCTCCTCACCCTGGAGCGGCATCGTGCGCTCTTCCTGCGTGGTTGTCGTTTCGGTTGTCATGGCGGTACGCGGGTTGAAAAAGATTCGGCATGAAGCCGTGAACACGGTAATACTTCGTCTCCTTACGGGTATGCTTTCTCGTAAGGGGATTCAGAGAAGAATATTAACATAGAGAAAGAAAAATGGAATGGCAAATCGTACCACCATGATTTGAATTCGATAATCCGTCCCGTAAGAGATTCTCTTCATGGGTGAATGCGAGGTCTCATGGGTGAAGTCGACGGTTTGTCTTTTTTCGAGGGAATGCAGATTCCACCTATCCTCGTTGTTGCAGGTGT
>JARYLZ010000092.1 GCA_029907355.1 Bacteroidota bacterium
CGGACAGCGTGCGGCGATACGGGGTGATCCGTCCCGGGATGAGCGAGACGCAGTCGTGGCTTCTGGCAGTGGCGGAAGAGCGGATGGTGTCGGGGGAGAGGACGGTGCGTTGGTGGAGGAGCTGTCCGGAGGTGGGTGAGGAGCCGTTCTGCGAGCATCCCATCCGGCTGGTGATTGGATCGCCGGAGGGGATCGTTCTGACACCGCGCCGGCTGCGATTCGAGGGGGAGCGCGGTGGGGCGGTGCCTGCAGCGCAGGCGGTGGAGTTGCGTCCGGGAGGTGGGCTTCTCATGCCGTGGACGCTGGAACCGGACGTGGGGTGGCTCGAGGCATTGCCGAGATCGGGCGACCGGATGACGGTGGTGAGCGTGCGGCCGACGACGACGGGGCTGGCGGAAGGGTTGTACCGTGGGCGGGTGGAGGTGCGTTCGTCGCGGCCGTCGTCTCCGCCGGGTGTGGAAGTGGAATACGAGGTGCGGAGCCCGGCGGGGATAGGGTCTCCGGCCGCGTCGGAGGGGCTGTCACTCGAGCCGGGTTTCCCGAACCCGGTTCGGACGTTCGCGGTTATCCGGTACCATATTCCCGAGGCGGGCCGTGCGAGCCTCGTGCTCTACGACGTGTACGGGCGGCGTGTGGCGACCCTTTCCGAGGGGGAGCACGCAGCGGGTGCGCACACGGCAACGCTCGATGCGGCCCCGCTTGCGGGCGGTGTATACGTGTGCGCGCTCTCCTCGGGCGGGAAGACGGTGACGAGGATGATCGGTGTGAGACGGTAGGCGCGGGAAGAATGAGAGTCGAATGATGGTATCGCTTGTTCCCGTGTATCGGCCGTCGTGTCCATGGTGATTCCTCGGCGCCGAAAGATCATTCCCTCTCTATTTTCTCTCGAATTCGTCTGCGATCGCAATACCGATATCATCGAAACGGCTTCCCTGTTCACCGAATCGAACGGGGGCTTCGCATCGCATGCATATACCCGGTGAGATACCCCGGCTCCCCGGTGAAGAATGCCTGAAAGGTGCAGAGGAGTCCCTGACCGAGAAGTGCCCAGCAGCGGGCGATCTTGCTTCGTGCGTGGATCCTACTGATCGATCGGAGTCCGTACACATACAGGCATTGTGTCACGAACGTGGACTCGCGGTTCTTCACGCTTCTGTCGTGCACGTACGAGAGCGTAGGGTCGACGACCAGAATACCGGATTTCGCCAGCATCGCTGAAAAGGCGACATCTTCGGCGAATGCCCTCCCTGTCGCGAGCCCGAGAGGGGCGCCGGAATATGTTTTCTCGTCGAAACGCCTGTCTCCCACGGCAGTGCGCCGGAAGGATGCAGCCGCGGTCGAGAGGAATTCCACTTCGACGGGTTCTTCGAAACGTGCCCCGAAATCGGGTATTCCGGACGAGAGGAATCTATTGCGACCCCGATCGCTCTGGAGGAGGAAAAAACGGCGGAAGGCCGTTTGGAGCGGTCCGGGTACCTGAGGGTCGGACGGACAACCGCCGATCCCGACGAGACGGTCGTGTTCGTCCTCTGCGAAACGTGAAACAACCCATTCGCAGTAGCGGGCATCGGGGATGACATCGTCGTCGAAGAAGGTGAGAATATCCCCCCTCGCCGCGTCGATGCCAGCATTCCGCTGTGCGCAGAGACCAGCCGTGAGACGCAAGAGAATCAGGCGCACACCGCTTTCGGACATGAGCGACCGAGCCGTTCTCTCGGTTTCGTCGTCGCTCGAGGCATCCGCGACGACGATCTCGTCCGGTGGCCGGGTCTGGCGGCAAAGACACCGGAGCAGCCTCCCGACTTCCGCCGGGCGGTTCATGGTTGCGATGATGACGCTGTGTGTCAACGGATACGGTGGCCCCGATGCAGACAGGCTACGAGCCTGTGATCGAAAGTCGAAGTTCCAAGCCCCCCTCGTGCAGCGTGGTGCCGGGCACGCGGGAACCGACGGAGGAGTCCGGTTTCGTGCGCTGGAAGCGGTAGAACAACGAGCCCTGCAGCCGCTGGCTGATCATGTACCGGACGCGGGGCTCGAGCGTGATTCGCGTTGTCCCTTCCCGCGGTTGCCCTCCGGCATCGAGCTTCGTGATGTCGTAGACGAACGAGGCGGTTTTGTTGAGTGTGAACGAGAGGTTGAAGTCGATGTCGTTCTTCAAGGCGATGCCGAAGAGCGGGAGATTGAAACCGGTTTTCCGGAACGTCGCCGTCAACGACACTTCGTCCGTGGACTGCTCGACGATGTTGCTCGACGATGTATTCAAGTCGAATGACGTCTGCTTGCCCCAGCGGGTGTTGACCGTCAGGTCCCCTCCCCACAGCTTGTTGAAGCCGAGGGTAAACCCGGCGAGGGGAGCGAAGTTGTAGCCGACCCGCTTGTTCTCCGTGATGCGTGCTCCGTCGCCGGGGTTGTTGCGGTAATTCTCGGACAGCGTGGACGAGTACCTGTGCTCGAAGGAAATGCGGTCGGCGACTTTTTTCATGAAGGGGATCTTCTCAATCCCGTCCCAGCGCAAACCCCAGTTGACCCGCGGGAGAAACCCGCCGAGCAGGCGCGACAGCCATGGGAGGGCCTCGAAGCCCTCCTCGAACGCCTGGGACAGTTTCTCGGACGAGGTGCGCCGGTCGTCTGGATCCGCCAGGAGTTCCCGGTACCGTTCGTTGACCGACTGCACGTTCGTGCCGAAAAGCCCGAAGGCGAGGAAATCGGGGAAGGCGAGGTAGGAACGTTCGCGCTGGCCGGTGGACGTGAGGTTTGTGATGGTCTGAATGCCGAGGCTGTCCGTCTGGAGCTGGTAATTCTTATTCAGCGACCAGCGCAGGTCCCAGTTCAGGTCAATGCGCGCCCCTTCCCAGAGCGGCCGGTTCGTCCGGATCGACATCGTGTTGGACTGGGTGTAATTGTCGACGTAGGAACCGTTCGGGTTCGCGGCACGGAGCCCGCGTGCATAGTCCTTTAAGCCGATGAACGGGAATGTGCGTTTCGTTCCGATGGAGCCGGACGAAGGGTTCGGGTCGCTCACGAGCCCGAGCTGGTAGAGACGGGAGGGACCGAGGTCCGGGTTGTCCGGTCCCGTGAATGGGTTTGTCATCCAGAACACGGAGAATCCCGTCTGACCCCGGACGCCCGAGACGTCGCTCCTGTTGTTCTGCGAGAAGGAGAGACTGATGTTGTCGTAATCCAAGAAGGGGATTTTGATGAGGAATCTCGCCGCTTTCCCGAGTATTTCCCCGAAACCTGGTCCGGGTGCTTTTACGGCAGCGGAATCCCGCTGCGAAGCCGTCGAATCGCCTGCTGGACGGGTGGTATCACCGCCGGAGGGGACGCCCGTCAGGGCTTCCAGTTGCCGGCGGCTGTTCTCGAGCTGGGAGAGGATGCGTCGGTACTCGTCGGGGTTTCTTTCCTTGAGGTCGCGGGCGACTTTCTCCAGTTCCTCCTGCCGGCGCAGGAGATCCCGTTTCGACTCGTCTACCTGCTGTTGGAAACTCGGGCGGCGCGGCGTCGTTCCTCTGCCCGGCGGTGCCGCGGCCGCGGGGCTTGAGGCGAAGAGCGGGTCGAAAATCGCCTTGAGGCGGATGTTCAGCTGGCCGGTGAGGCCGGCGTTATAACTCGCCTGCCGCCCGAGCCCCATCTGCTGGAGATTCTCCTGCCAGGTGTAGGTCACGTTGTATCCGCCCGTCAGGTCGAGGAAGCGGTCGATGCCCGCGTACCGTGGGATCTGGGGTCTGCCGTTGAGATTCCATTGCTGGGTATAACGGATGGGGATCCCGAAATTGAGGGAACCTCGGCCGAAGAAAATATCGCTGAACACGGCGGAACTCTGCCTCTGCCGCATGATGTACGCGCCAAACGCGTCCGTCTTGCGGTTGCCGTACTCGTCCAGCGCGTATTCCGTTTCGAAGTGGAGGAGGGACGATTGGAGCGAAGCGCTGTACGTCCCGCTGAGGTTCAAGAGGGACTGCTCGCCGAGCGTGAAGGCCATGTTCATCGAGCGGTTGTGCGTGAAGTCCCGGATGAAGGGGCGGAACTCGGGGGGGTTGCGCCGCTGTTCCTCGACGCGGGAACGGTTGAGATCGGCGTTCAGGCTGATGCGCTGGGGGAGGTAATAGAACTTCGCGTCCTTGTACGTCTCGAGGAAGAAGACGCCGTTGAAGATGTGCTTGAAAGGCTGGATGAAATAGTCCCGTCCGAAATCGTAGCCGTACCCGATGCGCGCCTGCCACTGCCAGCTCCGCTTGAGGAGGATGGTGGGGTCACGGAAGCGGCTGACCGTGTAATTGTAACCCAGCTCCAGCTTGTTCACGACGTCCTCGATGAGCCAGTGTTTCCCCGGCGCTTTGAAACGGACGTTCGGGAACGACCAGCTGTCGCGGATTTCGAGCGTCTGCGAGGCCGAGCGCGCGTTTTGCACCGCCTTGTCGATTTCCCTCTGTTGTACGCCTGAACGACGCAAGTCCTCCGCAAGGGTGCGGAGGTACCCTTCCACGTCCACATCGGGCTGACCGGGGAGGAGCAGGGGTTTCGTGAGCATCTCGGAGTGCGAGTAGCTGACGCGGAGGGACGTGCCCTGCCATTCGCGCGGGAAGGCTTTGTCGAGATTGAGCGACGTGTTGATGTTCCAGGATGTCATGCTCGCCCGCGATGCGCTGAACCGCTCGGCGAGCGAGTGGAAATGCGGGTCGGTGTGATTCATCGTGGCCTGGATATCGGCGACGTCCGCCAGCCGGATGTTCGCCGAGCCGCTGACGGCGTAACCCCGCGTCTTGTTCGGCCCGATGACGCGCAGTTCGTTGACGTACACGGAACCGCTGATCGGCTTCCCGTCGCGGTGCTTGTTCCGGATGCCTACGGAGATGAACCGGACGCTGACGATATCGGGGGAGCCGACGACACGGTAGAACGATCCCGGCGGTCCGCCGAGGGCCGGTGCCTCCCCGACCATCGTGACGCTGTCGCGGAGGGTCTTCACGGCCGTGAGATCGGTGAAGCGGATGGAGACCTCGTTTTCCGGTGCCCAGCCGGGATGGATCGGCGCCCGGTACTCGTAGTAGTTGAGCGTATCGATGCCGAAACGCATGACCAACTCGTAATCCGCCGTGTCGAGATGGGGCGCCCCGTGCACGAACATCTTGAGCGACTCGTAGTTGAACATGTCCACCCCGCCCGCCGGGAACAAGCGGTACGCCTCCCGGAGGGTCGTGTCGGCGAGCGAGCGGAAATCGAGCGAGAGGGACTGTTCGTTCATGTACACTTCCTGGTCCGGCCTGCGCCGGTCGCGCTCGCGGACCACGCCCGGCGGGCTCGTGTACTCGGGGTTGTCCTCGATGTTCACGACGGACACCGTCAACATCGTGTCCCCGGGGATACGCTCGTACCACTGGTTCCCCACGAAATTGAACTCGGCGATGCGTACGCTGGAATACCCGTCCATGCCCGTGAAAATGACGCGGACGAATTCGACGTTGTCCAGCGACGGTGTACCGACGACGTTCGAGAACGCGGCGAGCGGGATGCGGAATTGGTACCAGCCGTTCGTCCCGCCGCCGACGACGTAAGGGTTCCTCTGCCCTGGGGGGAGAACGGCGGAGAATCGCGTCGTGTCGAGGTCGATCTCGTACTGGAAGTAATCGTTCGTCAGGTCGAGAATGCCGTTGTTGTTGAGATCCTCCGTGTCCGGGAATTGCCCGCCCGCGTCCACGAAATTCCCTTCCATCCCGTTGATGCGGTCGTAGTTCGTCACGTCGTAAGCGTAATTGTCGCCGGATGGATCGTTCGGGTCGAGACCGTAGGCGGCGATTTCCGCTTGGTATCTCTCGCGCTCCTGTTCATCTGTGAGCATGTCGAGGCCGACGTCCTCCCCCTCGTTGAGGATGCCGTTGCGGATGGAGCCCGAGAGCACGAGATCCTCCGAGTTCAGCTGGCCGTTCGGGATGACATCCTCGGACATCTTCCCGAGATCGATGAGCAGTTTCCCGCGGGGGTTCTGCGTCTCGACCTTCATCCATAACTCGATGTAATTGTAATTCCCGTCCACGAGGTTCGTCGCGTTCACCGGGAGCAGGCGCATGATGCCGTTCCAGGTGTGGGACGGGACGGACAAATCGGGCGTGTAGTTGTACATGCCGTGCTTGGTCGGGTCGTACTGGAGATCGAGCACGGTGACGCGCTGGTCCTCGCGCGCCGCCATCCGGTTCGGCCAGATATCCGTCACGATGACCGATCGGTTCGACGCCGTGGAGATGGAGATGTTGTACCATTTCAACCGGCCCCGCCTGCTTTGCATCACGGAGTCGCTGGGAACGGAGAAGTTCGGGAGGAATTTCGGCACGGAAGCGATCTTCCAGGCCGAGTACGCTGTCTGGAGGGGGATATAGACTCTCGCCCCTTCGAAGTCGTCGATGTAGGCGATGCCCTTGCCCTGGTCCGATGCGATCGTGCTGTATTTCGTGTTCGGTTCGGGGAGGATGACCGCACCCTCGCCTTGGAGGGCGAGGAAGGATTTTTCCCGTGTCTGGAGGAATGGAAGGGAGTTGAGCGCCTCGGTGACGAAGGGGAGATCGAGCTTGGTCCGGGCATCCACGCCGAACATCGTGTTGCTGATCGGTTCTTCGCCGATGCGGACCTTGTCGCTGAGCGTCTGCTGGTTAAGGCTGAGAAGGGTGAAGCCGAGGAACGTTTCCCGCCCGAGGTCGAGGTCGCCTCGGATGCCCACGAGCGTCTTGGAAGCGAAGGAGAAGAGATCCTGCTTTTCGAAATCGATGTCGAGCTTCGCCCCCGGTTCGAGCGCCTCCGGTTTCAGGATGCGCAGTTGGCCCGCCTGCTCGTCCACCGTGTAATCGGTTCCCGGCGTCAGCGGCGTGCCGTTCATTCGAACCCGCACGCTGCCTGGGACGACGTTGAACCCGAGGTAGTACGTGGAGGTACCGGTTCCCCGCGTCGTCCCCACGATGAGGATCTTGTCCTGCTGGCTCTGTCGGGCGATGGTTTTCGTCGTGTCGTAAACAGCCGGGTAGAGGTAGGGGTCGATATCGGAAGGGTTGACGCCCGGCAGTTTCGACCACAGGTACTTCAAGCCGCTGTTCCAGGGTTCCAGCGTCGGGAAGATGATCTCGCCCCGCACGGGATCCACCGTAAGCCCGGCGATGTAATCGATCTTCTGGTCGGCCTGCCCCGTGCCGTTGTCGTCGGTGTAGTCCATGCCGAAGAGGCGGAGAAGATTGTACGTCGTGTTCGGGAGATTCTCGTTGTCGGGGGTGCCGCCCTGCCGGTACACGATCCGGAAATTGGCGAGGTCCTCCTTGCGCAGACTCCGCATGTTCAGCGAGTAGATGCTGCGCACGCGGTGTTTCCATGCCGCCTTGAACGACGGGCTGAGATTTTTCGGTTTGACGAGTTTGAGAACGAGGCGGGGTTCCGATGCCACGCGCGTGAAACGGGGGTCGTTGACGAACGTGCCGTAGAAGAGGTCGCCGAGCGCCTGGTTGTTCGTGCCGGTCACCCGGTACGCGACGGCGATCACCTGGTCCTCCTGCACGTTCTGCGTCATCGTCAGGATGCCCGTCACCGCGTTGTACGTGTAGTCGACGTCCTTCTTGAGTTTCTTGAAATTCCCCACTTCGACGAGGCCGGACTGGGATTCGACCTTCACCGACGGGTCGGCGTATTTCCGGATGCTGTCGGGGTACTCGGTGTCGGTGTCGTAGTACGTGAAACCGGTCAGGTCGATGAACGCGACACCGGGGCGTTCCTCGGGGTCTATGACGACCCCTGCCGAAGCCGGCCGCGTGATCCAGACTTCCATGTCGCGGATTTCGAGGTCGGGGCGGAGCTTCACGGGCATCGTATACCCTTCCGCGCGGTAATTGTACCACGACTCGTAGACGTTCCTGCCCCCGAGGGACGGGTTGGGTTCGCGGTAATCCAGGCTGACGAAGTAATGGTTTTCGGCGTATTCGTACGCGTGGCGTTCGAACGGCTGTTCCGTCGCTCCCCCCGCGATGGTCATCCGGCTCGACTCGCCTTTTTTCTGGCTCGCGACGGCGGAGAGCTTGAGCGGCCCGAAAAGGAAGTCGGCCTTGATCCCGAACAGGGCCCCGCTCCCGCTCACGAGCTGCGAGGGGGTGTTGAGCGTGACGTTTCCCGCCTCGACGGACTGGACGATCTCGTCCTCGTAACCCGTGTACTTGATCTTCAGCTGGTTTTCGTATTCGAACGTCCGTTCCGTGCTCCAATCCGCGCGGATGCTGAGCTTGTCGCCGATGAGACCGTTGGCGTTGACGTTGACCTGTTGACGGAAGTTCGGCGAGAATTGCGTCTGGCGCAGGAAGACGGACTTCTGATCCGAGGATTCGACCCGGAAGCCCGCGTTGATGTCGATGGTCCCGCTGATGCGGAGACTGATGCGGCTCCGGTCGCCGAAAATGCTCATGAGCGGGTTGGGCGGTATCGGGATGTCGAACTCGGTCAAATTCTTCAAGAGCCCTTCCAACCGGTCGCGCGGGGCCTCCTCTCTCCGTGCCGCGTACGCGGCGGTGCGGCGCGCGCGCTCCTCGTCATAGCGGAGGCGTATGTAATCCTCCAACGGCATCTCGTACGGGATGCGCACGTCGTGTCCGTTGACCACCTCACGGATATGCACGACGTTGCGGACGGAATCGACCGTCACGATACGCCGAATGCCGAGACCGGGTGACGGGCGGAGGTAAAGGGGGGAAAGCCTCTCATCGAAAGGTCTCGCCAGGGGACTCGGCCGCAGGCGTTCCGGGAGGAAACGTTTCCTCGCCGTGGAATCCGACAGGATATCGAGACTGTCGTCTTCCTGGATAAAAGGGAGTCGAGTTGTATCGTTCCATCTTTCACCGACGACTCCGCCGCCCGGGTCGTCGTTCTTCGAGGAATCGACGTCCCGCCCCGCAGTCGGCGCACTACGGCTTCCCGACTGAAGAGCGACGGCGGGAAATGACATCCCTCTCCATGCCCTCTCCCGTGAAGGATGGGTTCTGCCTTTTCCCCGATCCGCCCGGTCGACGAATGCGGCCAGGGAGACGGAAACGATTCCCAGCACCACAGCGGCATGGAGGAATGCCCGACGAAAAACGGCCGTCCGCAGGGTGATCACTCGGTGGGAGTCCAGATTGACGCTCCTGATGGGTGGTTCACGTACGATTTCAACCTGTTACGGCTGTAGCGCTGGGTTCGATAGAAACCGAGGTTGTGGAGGAATTCGTGAATATCTCGTTTCGAAGAAATGGTTTCCCTTGAACGAGAAACAAAAGTACTTCGGAAATCTCGATGGAAGCAAGACACTGCCGGTTGAGGATCACACGGTCGGCGCACCTTCATTGGAGATCGGCCGGGGTGCAAGTATATTTCTCCATGTCAAAAAAACAATGGAAAAAACATTCCGAGCGCTCGATCGTCGGAGCAGGTAACTTTTTCCTACCCCTTGCCGTCAAGGAATTGGTTGTTGAGCAGGGAAGCATGCGTTTTCGAGCCATACCTTTTCCCGGTCCCGATGGATTGAAGACGGCCACCGAATGGAAGGATTTCCCGATTCACCCTCGGGGAACGTATCCATTCATTTTTTTCGGAGGTCTCCGGTGAAGGCATGATTCTCTGGCGTTCCATTCTCCGCGGCCATCTCGGCCCGTTCCTGTTCTCGAACGCGGTCATCGTTTTCCTTTTCCTTCTCCAATTCCTGATGAAATCGGCGGGCGATATCGTGGGGAAAGGGCTGGGGACAGGGGTCATTCTCGAGCTCATCGCCCTCAACCTCGCGTGGATCGTCGTGCTCGCCGTCCCGATGTCGGTCCTCGTCGCGACGCTCATGGCGTTCGGCAGGATGTCGGCGGACAACGAAATCATGATCATGCGCGCGACCGGCATGAGCACGTACCGCATGATCGCCCCCGTCGCCGTAGCCTCGATTTTCCTGACATGGGGGCTCATCGAGTTCAACAACCGCGTGCTCCCCGAGGCGAACATCCGCCTGAGGACGCTCATGATGGATATTCTCCGCATCAAACCGACGTTTTCCTTGAGGGCTGGGGTTTTCACCACGGACGAGCAACTCCCGAACTACCGCATCCTCGTGCGGAAGACGTATGAGCGGAGCGACGATCTCGAGTACGTCACGATCTTCGATTTGACACGACCTTCCGGAGCCGTTCTTCTCACCGCGCGTCATGGGAAAGTGGGGTTCTCCCCCGATTACACGAAAATGTTCATGGACCTCGACGACGGCGAAATCCATGAGCGGGACGGGGAGAAACCCCTCGTCTACCGGATGCTGCGTTTCCGGCGCCACCGCGTCATCATCCCGACCGCGGGCTTCGGTTTCCAGAGGAGCGACGCATCGTCCGCCCAACGCGACGATCGGACGATGAGCGCACGCATGATGCGCACCCTTGTCGACAGCATCGCACGGGACTGTGCCAGGCGCGCCGACGCTACAACACGGCGCACGTACCCATTGTTCCAGGCGTCTTCTGCCGCATCG
>JARYLZ010000093.1 GCA_029907355.1 Bacteroidota bacterium
TATGTCAACGAACGAATCGGATACCAACCATCCCCCTTCACCGTTTCTGTCGAGATCGCGAACAACGGCACGACGACGTTCCCGTCGGTGCAAGCGACTTTGTCGCTTCCATCGGGCGTTACCTTCGCGCCGGGTGAGTCGGCAACGAAGGCTCTCCCGTCCCCCCTGACGCCGGGCAGGCAGGGCGTTATCGCTTGGTCGTGCATTCCATCTCCGACGGAGACGACCGTCACCGTGCGTTTCGACGTCCGCGTCGAGATCGAAGGACTATCGTTCGTCGGTTGTTCGAGCACGAGCGTCGTGGAGCGTATCCGCAGGCTCGTGGTTCTCTCCATCCCGAAAGGCAATGTCGTCCGCTCCGGGAAAAATATTTTCGTGACCGTCTTCTACGGGCATACACCGGGTGCCCTCGTTTCCGCGTTCGGGTTCGACGTGTTGTACGACCCCGCTACGGTACGGATCGATGGCCTCGAGAGGGCGGGAACCCTGACGGAGCACTGGCCGTCCGTCGCGCTCGCGCAAACGGCGAACGGCCGCGTCCGCATCACCGGCATGGCGGGCGAACCTCTCGCAGGTTCGGGGCCTCTTGCGCTCTTGAACGTGTTCGCGGTGTCCGGCGACGGATCCGACAATCGTTTCGGGTGGAAATACTCCGAACTCCGCCTCGCCGACCCTGCCTTTCCCGAAGGGATCGACGTCGAACTCCAACACGGGGATATCGTGACCAGCGGAGATTGCCTCGTTCCCCTCGCAGGCAGCGAACGGTTCGTCATCCCCACCGCCCGTCCGAACCCCTTCCGCGAAACGACCACCGTCACGTTCCGTCTCGAACCGGCGGACGAAGAGGGCACCGTCGTGGTGGACGTTCTCGACACGTTCGGCCGCGTCGTTCGCCGCCTCGCGGAAGGAAGGTTCACGGCAGGCGAGCACGTCGCCCATTTGGAGGCGCATGAGCTGCCGACGGGTGTTTACTTCTGCCGACTCATCGGGAACGCCGGCGTGCGCGTCGGCTTGCTCGTCAAGAGCCGATGACGCGGCGCGAAGCCCGAGGGTGCAGAGGAGGCCAGCGGAAAAAATATCGCGGATGAGCACCGGGTATCTTCCGCGTGACCCCGCCGTACGCTAAATTGCGCACCGGTTCGACACCGGGGGAACATGCCATCCATCACACTGTTGGACCGGAGAATCACGTACCGCCTCCTGAGAACGCGGCGGAATAGGTACATCCGGCTCACTGTCACGATCGGCGAGGGACTTCGCGTTTCCATCCCGTACCGCTTCCCTGCCCATTCCGTCGCACCCATCTTGCGCGAGCGCGCCTCATGGATCCTCAACAAGCTCGATGAGTTCGAAAGGCTCGAACGTACGCTTCCGAAAAACCTCTACCGGAGCGGTGCACCCGTGATGTTCCTCGGCCGCGTCCGCCGTCTTCAGGTCGTCCAAGGGGCCGACGGGATGTCGAATGTCCGTCTTCGCCCCGAGGTGATGGAAGTGGAGCTCCCCGCGCGCGTGACCGGTGAGGAGCGGGAAAAGATCCTGCGCACCATTCTCGACGATTGGTACCGCGCCCGGACCAGGAAACTCCTCATGCCCCGCGTCGAACGATACGCACGGTTGATGGGGGTTTCGCCGAGACAGATCTGCGTGCGCAGGCAACGCTCGCGGTGGGGAAGTTGCAGCGCGCAGGGCGTGATCAACCTGAATCAATACCTCGCGATGCTTCCCCTGAAAATCATCGACTACGTCATCGTGCACGAGCTTGCCCATCTCTGCGAACTGAACCATTCCGAGCGCTTCTGGCGCCTTGTCGACCGGTTCTGCACCGACCGGCAGGACTGCCAGTCCTGGCTGAGAGGGCACACGTACCTGCTCGAGCGTTGACCGCCATGCCTGGCAGATCCGCGCAACGAATGGCGGCCGCCGGCATACCGAATTGCCCCGCTGCGGGCGGGATTTTATCGGGATCTTCGGCCGGAAAGGCCTGCGACAAGGTTTCGATCGTGAAGCGCACCGGTTTCCGCACCGCCGATACGAATCCTTCCCGAGCATGAGGCATCCCATATGACGGGCGAGGGAGATGAATATACGGTGATCGAAATGGCGAAACGGGGGGATCCCGCTGCGGTGAAACAATTGATCGACACGTACGCCGATACCGTCTACCGGTTTTCCTACAATGTCTGCCGGAACGCCGATCGGGCCGAACACACGACCCAAGAGACATTCCTCAGCATACTCGGCAAGCTCGGCCAGTACGATCATCGATCGAAACTTTCCACGTGGATTTACTCCATCGTCGTGAACCATTGCCTGATGCTGGCGCGCCAGGGGAAAATGCGCCGGACCCGATCGCTCGATGAGAACGGGTTCACGCTGCCGGAAGCCGAGATGCCCCTTTCGACGGACGACCCCCACAGCCTCACGGAACAGGCGGACACGCGCAGGCACCTGGACGCCGCCATTTCGAGACTTTCCCCAGAGTATCGGATGGTCTTCGTTCTCCGCGACATCGACGGCCTCTCGGCGGAAGAGGTCGCGAAGATCATGGGCATTTCCGTTCCCGCCGTCAAGTCCCGTCTCCATCGCGCGAGGAAATTCCTCCGCGAACAGCTCGCCCCCCTTTTCCAGGAGGACAGACATGGCTGAAGCGACCGACCCGAAGGGGATTTCCTGTGAACGGGTCATCGAGTATCTCTGCGAACACTTCGGAGAGGAAGAGGATTCCGAGCGCTGTCGTACGGTCAAGGCGCATGTGGAAAAGTGCCCGAGCTGCACGGCATATTGTACGTCGCTCGACGCGATGATCGCCCTTTACCGGGCAGCTTCGCCTTCATTCCCGGAGGATGCCCGGAAACAGCTCTTCGAAATCCTTGGGATTACGTAGAGGCGGACCGATCCGGGACGGAGCGGACCCCCTCGGCATGCCGGGAACCCTCCGTTCGTGAATCGTTTCCCCTTTCTCCTGCATCTCACATTTCGACCCGCTGGGAAACGGGTGGAGCCGTTCATGCGAACCGGTGTTCGGTGAGCAAGGGCGGAACACCGAGGGAATGATGAACCCATTGAACCGCTCGCTTCTCGGAGATATCGACCCAACGGTGAAGGGATCAGAGGAGGTCGTGTTTCGAGGGGAATGGATCCCCGGGGAATAGAAAAAACAGGTTGAAAAAACATAACAAACAGAAACAAGGAGGTCTCATGCACCCGATCGAAGTATCCGACACGTCATTCCAAAGAGAAGTACTCGAGTCGCCGCAGCTGACCGTTGTGGATTTCTGGGCGCCGTGGTGCGGTCCGTGCCGCATCATCGCGCCGGTTGTCGAACAGCTTGCTCAGGAATACGCGGGCAGGGTGAAATTCGTCAAGGTGAATACGGACGAGAATTTCGCGACGGCTTCTTCATACGGAATCAGCGGCATTCCCACGCTCTTGTTCTTCAAGGACGGCAAGCCGGTCGATTCCGTCGTCGGCGCAGTCCCGAAATCCATCTTGAAAGAAAAACTCGATAAACTCGCCGGCCCCGTTCGATCCAATTGAGAGGCTGCAGGGCGGCCCCCTGTCGCCACGCAAAGCAGCAGGGGTCATGCGTTCCTTACCTTTTCGCGAGAGAATCGCGGGATGAGCGGAACCCTGTCGAGCGCAAATCGTTCGAGGATCGGCGGAATCGGAAAAATCAACCGAGACGGTCGCTCTCCGGTGGTGAGACGCACGCCGAGAACCGCCGCACCACCCTCGTATGCTTTCATCGGGACCTGCTCGAGATGATGATACATGGAGAAGAGGACTCGTAATCCTCGGGGAATCGCCGATCTGCGAGCGGATTGTTCCCTCATGCACTTACCTCGAGCAGATTCCGATGGTCTGCCCGATGTCTTGACCTCCTGAAATCAGAGCTGTGTTGGGAGCGGAGACGTCTCTCTTCTTCTTTGTTCGTGTTCATCTCGCCGGCCTGCACGTATCTCATTCCACTCCGAGCAGCGGGTAATTGTAAGCACAGAATCGGTTGTCGCCTGGCATTGCGACCGTTCTTCTCGTTTGCCCGCCGTCCGATTCCATTCCAAACAGCCGAGGATGAGGGAAGGTTCGCTTTCTCCCTCGTGACGCTCGCATCCCGACGGTCGCCACGCTATCTCGTTCCGTTGCGGTAACCAGGGCGTTATGGGGAGATGTTTCGCTCATGCCTGCGAGCGTACTTCACCTCGATGCTTTTCCCGAGTCTCGTTCAATCGCGACCGCCGGTATACTGGGAGGGAAAGGTCCGTTCGTTTCCCGAGATCGAGATCAGTTTTTCGTTTTCATGGCGTCTCAATCTGTCGAAGACAGCAGGGTGGTGGAAGCGGACTTTTTTCTTCTCCTCGCATCGAGTTCATCCCGCTGGCGTACGCAACACCTCGTTCTTTTTCGAAGAACGGTGCGTTGTATTTTCAAGCTACCCCGCCACCGGCAGGGCGGTTTCCGGCGGCAGTTTTCGCATCACTTCGTTTGGCGGTAATCGTCAGGGCGTTGAGGGCATGGATCTCGTTCGTCCCCTCGGGCCGAGGCCGCCCTTGCGGTTCATCCGTCCTCTCATGGAACGGGGCACTCAGAACAACGAACCGTAGAGGAATCCCGTAATCGTCGAGAGAACGACCACGAGGAGCACGAACACGACGGTTTTCTTCGTTCCCAGAATACTGCCGATGGCGAGCATGCTGGGGAGGGAAAGGGCCGGTCCGGCGAGGAGTAGCGCCAGTGCCGGGCCTTTGCCCATGCCGGCCTGCATGAGGCCTTGCAGGATGGGCACTTCCGTGAGCGTCGCGAAGTACATGAACGCCCCGACGACCGAAGCCGCTGCGTTCGCGAGGATCGAATTCCCGCCGACGGCTTTCTGTATCCATACCGACGGAATGATCCCTCGATCCGTACTCCCCGGCCCGCCGAGGAGAAAGCCCGCCACGAGGACGCCCACGAGGAGCAGGGGCATGATCTGCTTCGTGAACATCCAGATCGCATCCACCCACTCCGATAACTCCCGCTTTCGGAACCACGCGATGATCGCCAAGCCGAGCACGACGAAGAAAAACATCGTCAGCACCCACTTCACGGAGTAGACCGCCGCCCAGAAGCCGGACTCCCCGCCCGCGGGCTTGCCCCAATTCGCGAAGACGAGAATCCCGACCATCGCCGCGAAGAACAACCCGTTTTGCCAGAGTGTACGCCCCTCGTCGCCGCCCGGAGTGCTGGGCAGCCAGTCGTTGATACGAGTTTTTTCCTCGTTCCTGAAAATGAGGTGCATGAGCAAGCCGATGACGATCGAGAATACCACTGCACCGATAGCACGTGCCGCCCCTATTTCCAGCCCGAGGACACGTGCGGTCAGGATGATGGCGAGCACGTTGATCGCGGGTCCGGAATAGAGAAACGCCGATGCAGGCCCGAGACCGGCGCCTCGTTTATGGATGCTCGCGAAGAGAGGGAGCACGGTACAAGAACAAACGGCGAGGATGGTTCCCGAAACCGCCGCGACAGGGTAGGCGACGATTTTCCGAGCTGCCGGCCCAAGGTATTTCATGACGGCGTCCTGTTTGACGAACTGCGTGATCGCCCCGGCAATGAAAAATGCCGGGACAAGGCAGAGGAGAACGTGCTCCCGTGCGTACCAGCGGGCGAGGGAGAGCGATTCCCACACGGCGGATTTCATCCTTGCCCAGCCCTGGAAATACTCGATGGGAAGGAAGAAAAAAATGAGGAATACGACGACGAGCGTCGCGAATTTCTTCCATTCACTCCATTCCTTCATCGTGCTTCGGTCTTAGTGATTGGTAAATTCGGGATACGCCGAGTTCGGTCGGCCACACGGCCTTTCGGTATACTTTCGTCTGTTTTTCAATGCGATGGCGGATGATTGGGTTCGTATATGGGAAACAAAGCACTTGGCAATTTTACAAAAAAGCCAAATACCTGGCAACACTGATAACCGAGTGTTTTTTCCGGCTTGGGAATTCGAAGGATATCCATTTTTGACCATGAAGGGGGGAACTTTGTGCAAATTCCAGAGTAAACGGTAAGTTGGGGCATCGCACGCTCTCAGTTCCCGAAGTACATGATTCAAGGAGCAACGGAATGAAGACCGCCTTGCGGGCGTCGGCGTTCATCGCCGCCGCTTTCGTGATATTTTTCTTTTTACCGTCATTCTCCGGTGTGGATTCACAGAATCATCGGAAAGGGGATCTCGTGATGCCGCAGGAGTATTACGCTGAACAATGGAAGCGCGTCGAGGAGGCGCTTCAGAAGGGGCTCCCCAAGTCTGCGCTCGAAATCGTCGAGGCCATCTACAAGAGGGCGCGCAAGGAAGGCATGGAAGTTCAAATCATCAAGGCTGCCTCCTACCGGGTCGGTCTCCGAGCCGAGCTGAGCGACGCCGGGGATTCCCTTCTCATTGCCGACCTGCAAGAAGAGATCGCTTCCTCTTCGCCCCCCGCCCGTTCGATTTTCCAATCGCTCTTGGCAGGGATGTTCTGGAGTTACTATCAATCCCACCGCTGGGTGATCGCTGGCAGGACGGAAATGGCAGGAGTGCGGGACGAAGATTTCAGGACCTGGGATGCCCGACGCTTCTTCGATACGACACGATCGCTCTTCGTGGCTTCCCTCGAACCCGTCGAGCTGCTGGGGCGTGCGGATGTGAAGAAATACGCGGAAATCATGTACCACGCGGACGAAACGGATGTCGTGTACCGTCCTACGCTTCTCGATGTCCTTGCGGACCGCGCTCTGTCTTTTCTCGAGAACGACGAGACCGACCTGCCGCGTGCGGTTCGGGAGTTCGAGGTGACGTCGCTCGACGCGCTCGGTCCCGCCGCCGACTTCGTCTCCCGCGTGTTCGAGACACCACGGGAAAACGACCCCCGCTGGACAGCCTTGAAATGCTTCCAGTCGCTCCTGCGGTTCCACCTTTCGGACCCGTCGCCGGAAGCGCTCGTGGACCTCGACTTGCGCCGTCTCGACTTCGCACGCCGCATCACGTTCCACGAGGAGAAGGACGACGCGTGGCGTCGCGAACTCGAGCGCTTGCGCGGTGTATACCGCGACCACGCGGTTTCCTCCGAGATCGCATACCGCCTCGCTCAAGACCTGTTCGACCGCGGGGATGAAGCGGCGGCATTCGCGATGTGCGATATCGAAATCCGGCGTTTCCCCGGTTCACGCGGGGCGACAAACTGCAAGGCGCTCCTCTCGCGTATCCTCGAGAAAGAACTCCGCGTCGATGTCGAGGAAACGATACCCCCCGACATGCCCTTTCTCGTGGCGGTTTCCCACCGCAATATTCGCCGTGTCTTTTTCCGTATCGTTCCCATGGAGGAGGGAGATTTCGAACAGGCGGGGTATTCCTGGTCGTTTCGGGAGTTTCTTCAGAAGGTCCTCCGGCGCGACGCCGTCCGCGTGTTCGATATCGCGCTTCCCCAGTCGGACGATTTTAAGGAACACACGGTCGATATCGCCGGCCCGAGTCTCCCGTTGGGACGCTACATCCTTCTCGGCAGCCCGCTCCAGGATTTCCTGCTCGACACCAATGCCGTCACACTGACGCGTCTGCAGGTCACGCGCCTCAGTCTGCAAAGCCAGGGGTTGTCCGACGGCACGATCCGTTGCTGGGTCCGGGACGGAGAGACCGGCCATCCCGTTCCGGAGGTCGAGGTGTCCCTATACACGCAGGAATGGAAATCGTCGACGTCCCGCTATGAACGCGTGTTCGTCCGATCGTTGAAGACAGGGCGCGACGGGTCTTTCGATCTGACGGCTGGCGAGTCCCCGCGCAGCGTCTCGATCGTTCTTCGGAAAGGCAAGGACGTCTTGTCCGTCGACGAGTCTTTTTCCCCGTATCGCCGCCGGGAAAACGAAGCGCGCGACCGGACGGTTTTCTTCACGGACCGCGGCCTGTACCGCCCGGGACAGATCCTGTACTTCAAGGGCATTCACTTTCGCACGTCGGCCGACCAAACGCGCATGGAAGCGCGTCCCGGCGTGAACACAACGGTCGTTTTCCTGGACGCGAACGGGCGCACCCTCGCCGAGCAGCGGTTCATCACGAATGCGTACGGTTCCTTCAACGGCTCGTTCACCGTCCCCGGCGGCGTGCTGACGGGGGTGATGACGATTCGCAACGAAACGGGAAGCGTGAAAGTCCGTGTCGAGGAATACAAGCGGCCGAAATTCGAAGTGAAATTCGATCCCGTCGAGGAAGCGGTCGCTCTCGGCAAAGAAGTGACGGTGCGTGGGTCGGCGCGGGCGTACGCGGATGTCCAAATCGACAATGCCGAAGTGCGGTACCGCGTGGTTCGACGGGCGCGGTTCCCCCATTGGTGGTGGTGGAGTCCAGCGCCGTCGAGCCCGGAAAAAGAGATCGCACACGGGACCGTTCGGACCGACGCGAACGGTCGATTCAGCGTCTCTTTCATCGCCGTACCGGATAAGAGTATCGAGCGCGCGTCGCACCCCGTGTTCACCTATAGCGTCACGGCCGACGTGACCGATATCAATGGGGAGACGCACAGCGCCTCCGTCTCCGTGAACGCGGCGTACACATCGATCACGCTCTCGACAGACATCCCCGATTTTGTGAATACGGCTGAAGGTCCCGCCCTTCGTATCCTTACCTCGAATATCAACGGAAGGCCTTTGCCGGTGAAGGGTTCTGCGGTTCTCGAACGCGTACGGCCGCCGGACCGCGTCCTGCGCGAACGGTTTCTCCCCAGACCGGACCGTTTCGTCATGGCGCCGGACGAGTTCCACCGATCGTTCCCTCATGACGCATACGGCGGCGAAGCCGACGAGGATTCCCTCCCCTCCGAAGCGACGCTGTACGATAGGCGGTTCGAGACGGACACGGCCGGTACCCATACCCTGACGGTACCAAACCTGCCGCCGGGAAGGTATCGCTTGACCGTCCACGGAGATGACCCGTCCGGGGACACGGTGACCCTCAAGCGCTTTTTTACGGTCTATGACCCTTCGTCGAAGCGCATGCCCGTGACGGACGATGCCCTGTTCATCCTCCTCACCCCCTCGGCGGAACCGGGGCGGACGGTTTCGTTCCTCTTCGGGACTTCATTCCCGGATGCCCGTGTCCTTTACCAGGTGGAACACCGGGGCACGATTGTGAAGTCGGAATGGCTCGTCTTCGACCGCGAGGTGAAATCGTTCGCCATCCCCGTGGAAGAAAAGCACCGGGGCGGTTTCACCGTCCGATTCGCCGTGCAGTCGGGCTACCGGTTCGTTTGTGAGGAGCGGTTCGTCAACGTGCCCTGGACGAACAAGCAGTTGAACATCGAGACCGCCGTGTTCCGCGACAAGCTGAAACCCGGTTCGCACGAGGAGTGGAAACTCACGATCCGCGGGGAAAAATCGGAAGCCGTGACGGCCGAGATCGTCGCCGCCATGTACGACGCTTCGCTCGATGCGCTCGTTCCCTTTTCATGGACGTATCCGCGGCACGCGATGTTCCCCTCGGTCTCGCCGATCTCGGCACATACGTTCGGTCTGGCCCCGACCGACCTGTACTCCGATGGGAACTGGAACCGGTTTCACCCTCCCTATTCCGTGCACTACCCTTCACTCCATCTCTATCTCCTGGAGCACGGGTTGTTCGGTTATGCGCACTATGGCATGCTTCTGTCGAAAGCGATGGATGCGTCCGGCAAAGGGGTAGTGAACGAGACAATGGTATTCGCCCCGCGGCCGCAAGGGAAGGAAAAAGCGGAGGCGATGTCCGAGAGAGGTTTGGCGGAGGAGAGAGACAGCGAAAGAGAGAAGATCTCCGTCGCGGAACGGGAGGGGAAAGAACAGCAGGGCGAGGCGAGCGTCCAACCGCGGAAACGCTTCGATGAAACCGCATTTTTCTACCCGACTCTCTCGACGGATGAACAGGGGGAAACGATTCTTTCCTTCACGGTTCCCGAAGCACTCACGCGCTGGAAACTCCAGGCGTTCGCCCACACACCCGACATGAAAACCGGCTCCCTCACGCGGACGGCCATCACGCAAAAGGAGCTGATGGTCGTCCCCAACGCCCCGCGCTTTCTCCGCGAAGGGGATGAGATGGAATTCCCGGTGAAAGTGTCGAATCTCATCGACACGGTACTGGAAGGGACGGCGACGTTCGAGGTGTTCGATGCGCTCACGATGCAGCCGCTGAATGCAGCTTTCGGCCTCGCGGCGACACCGAAACCCTTCCGATGCGCTCGGGGGGCGGGAACCGTCGTCAGCTGGTCCCTCCGCGTGCCGGAATCGGTCGATGCCGTCGTGTATCGGGTCATCGCGCGCGCGGGCGCTTTCTCGGACGGCGAGGAAGCGCCGTTGCCCGTCCTGCCGAACCGCATGCTCGTGACGGAGAGCATGCCGATGAACATCCGGGGGCGGCAGACACGGACATTCCGTTTCGAGAAGCTCGCATCCTCGGGGGCGTCGAAGACCCTCCGCCACCGCAAGCTCACGCT
>JARYLZ010000094.1 GCA_029907355.1 Bacteroidota bacterium
GTCCAACCAGGAGGACAGGTAATACGCCCCCGTCATCGCCGTCACGAGGAGCGTGAAAACGAGCGTGACGTGTTCGCACCCGCGGAGTTCCTCGAGGCGGGCTTTCAGGCGGAGGCACAGCGCCGCTCTCCTATACCCTTCCTCGACCAGTTCCTCCAGTCTGCTCCGTGCGACCGCTTCCAGGGCGGCTGTTCCCGCCGACGCGGCGAGCGTGAGGAAAAAACCCGCGGCGAGGACGAGGCCGTCGATGAGAGGACTGCCGGTCATCGGTTTCCCTCCCGTTTCACGATCCCGGGGACCTGTCCCCCATTCGAACGGATTACCTCCCTTTCCCGCACACGAGCCGTTCCGCACCTTCGAGGCGGCGGTGCAACGCTCCGTCTCCGTACACCCCTTTCCTGTACCTGGATGTACCCCCTCACCGGTCCATGCAGGTGATTCGGGTCATGGTTTTCCCCGTCCACGGGGAACCGCCTTTCTCTGAGAATGGGAGGGAACGGCCGGTCTGTCCCCACTGCGGGTCAGAGTTCGTTCACCAGCTTCGCGAGTTTGGATTTCCTGTTTGCCGCGGCGTTGGGGTGGATCACGCCTTTCGTTGCGATACGATCGAGCAGTGCTGTCACCTTCTTATAGAGTCCCTCCGCCTCAGCCCTGTCCGTGGCTTGGTGGAGTTGCTTGATCAGATTCTTCATGCGTGACTTGTACATGCGGTTTCGTGCACGCCTTCGCGAACTCGTTCGAATACGTTTCAATGCGGATTTGTGTTGGGGCATACCCTTCCTCTCATGAAAAACGAAACATAATTTATCGAATTTCCATACAAGAATGCAAATAACCGCCTTTGACCGCCTTCATTCGAAACGCCTGGCGCGCATCCCGCAGGCTCTATATCCCCTTGCAAAGGGACAGGAGGAACATCGAAAAACGCGCCTCCTGTACAGCCTTCCCCCTCCTTAAACATGACAGGTAAGAACACGCACCTTTCGACCCGTGCGGAATGATGGCATGGGACGGTCGAGAGAGAACGATACGCTCTCCGGAATAACAATGCCGTCCTGCATGACGGAGGCGACATCCGAAATCGGAAAAACGCTTCCTCTGGACGTGTGGTTCCCGCTCAACTGCCGACCGGTTCGACGACGACAGCCGTCCCGTATGCGAGGACTTCGGTGACGCCCTGCATGACCTCGTTGGCGTCGTACCGCATGCCGATCACGGCGTTCGCCCCGATGGCTTCGGCATGCTGAGCCATGATCTCGAACGCTTCCCGCCGCGTTTTCTCGCACAGTTCGGTGAACAGGGTGATGTTGCCCCCCACGATCGTCTGAAGGCTCGCGCCGATGGTCCCGAAAATGCTCCGCGACCGCACGGTGATCCCTCGCACGACACCGAGGTTTTTCACGATCCTGTAGCCTTCGATCTCGAAAGCCGTGGTGATGAACCGTCCGTCCATGTGTCCTCCGTTGTTTCCTGATGGGTACGCGAAGAGACTCTTCCTCTCCCGCCGCAGTGGACGGGGCGGTCGTGTCCGTGGAGAATGACCGAGGAGGAATGAGCCGTCGGAGAGCAATATCGCCGCACGGAGAATGCACCGCAAGAAGGGTCACCGGCGATGGCGAGCACCCCGAACATGCAACATCGAACAGGGGGTCTCGGTCAAGACGGTCGGTGCAGTCCCATCACCGTATAACGCCCGCCGCAGCGACGTTGCGAAGGCGTTCATCGATGCATGACGTGGAGCATTCGGTGCATCGTGGTCCTCCCGGCCGTCAATCGGACCGCGTATGCGCCGGCAGGCAAGGCAGAGACGTCGAAACCGGCATGATGCAGACCCGCCTCGCGGGAACCTTCCTCCAGGACAGCGACCCTCTGCCCCACCATGTCGAGCAGTTCGAGAGAGACGAACGACGGATCGGCGAGACGGTACCGTACGGTCGCTATCGAGCCGGCGGGCCGAGGGTAGGGGTCCTCGAGTTCGACGGACGACCGGTCGAGCGGTATCGTCACGGCGAGAGGCCCGTAGTGGTTCTCGCGCCCGTCGAAGTCCATCTGGCGGAGACGGTAGTGGACCGTTTTCAGGACGCGGTGCGTTTCCGTAACGGGGTCGCGGAAAGCGTACGCACGCCCGCGACGTTCACTTCCCCTACCGGCGAGGAAGGCGATCGATTCCCACCTGCGCCCCCCGTCGTAACTTCGCTGCAGGTCGAAACCGGCATTGAAAACCTCGGAAGCGGTCACCCAAGAGAGGGAGACGAACTCCGGGTCCGCATGCGCGGTGAAGGAGACGAGCTTCACCGGGATGACGAGCGGGCGTCTCGTTCGAAACGCCCCGATGCCGTTGTTGGACATCAGGACGAATAAGGTGATATACACGCCGGGGATGCTGTCGATGGTCGGTTCGAGCTTGTAATCGACGTCGGCGATGTAGTTGAAGCCGTCGATCCCCGCATTCACGTGCATCGCGTTATACCCCAGCGGCGGTGTGGAACCCAGAAACCGGAACGGTTGAGCGGGGTTCGTCACGTCGACGAGCCGTGCCGTGGTGTTCCAATTCGGCGCCGTCGGATCGGATGGGTCCGTCGGTCTCCCGTCTGCGCACACGAGGAAACTCCGGCTCAAGTGCGGCAGGGGGATAAAAGCGATCGGTCCCGACGGTCCCGTTCCCGTCGCCGAATCCTCCTGAAGCCCGAGATTCCGGGTGAAGGGGTTCGTCTGCGGCCAGGGGGCGGCCGTCTGGACCTGGTTGTTGAGCAGCACGATGCGGAAATTGTTGTCCATCCAGATATCGGCGTAAGGCTCCGGACCGGTCGGCGCCAACCCGTGCGATGCAACCCCCTCCAGCGACGAGACCATGCGGACCGCAAGGCGGAACTCGAAGGGCCTCGACGGGCGCCGGTCCTCGAGGAAAATGTCCACCTCCCTGTTGGTCTCCGGTTGCAGGCACCAGTTGCCCCCGGAAACCATGATCCGCGCGCTGTCCACCACGAGCGGCGGCTCGCCGGGTTTCCCCGGTTCACGGCCGCGTTTCCCGACTACTTCGAATGCGTCGCCCCAGCGCGTCCAGCGCATTTCCGAATTGTACTTCGAAAAGGAAACCCCCGTATGGAACGCGTCCAGTGTCGCGTAGATGCATTTCGGTGTCGCAGACGGCGTGTCCCATCGATACACTTTCCAGGGACCTTGAAGCGTATCCTGGCCCGGGCATGGCGGCAGGGGGGATTCGATGAGCGGCGAGACGAGGTTGCATGCGTAAATCCGGCCCTCGTCGTCGACATCTACGCGGTAAATGCAGAACCTGTCCTCTTGATACCCCCCGAAGACGGTGTCCTGAGGGACGGGGAGTTCCCCTCCGCTCCCCCACGCCGTGCGCCCGATGGAATCCGCATAAGCACCTGTTTTCGCATCCCAGATATGGATGCGCGGGTTAGGGACCCATCGCCCGTTTTCGTTGCGCAAGTCGGGGTTCACGACGTACAGGACATCCCGAAACCGATCGTACGCGAGACCCGTGTACTGCCTGTCGCGCACCCCCATCCAGAAATAACGGCTCGTACTCGAGTACGCCGGGTACACGATCCAGAGCGTGTCCCAGTCGGATAGCGTTTGGGCCGCCGCATCGGGGGAGGCGAAAAGGAAAGGCAGGAAGGCGGCGGACACGAACAGCCGGAGAACCGCTCTCATGCAGGCGGGTTCTGGGTGTGAACATTCCCGGGGGATGATAGGATTACGAACGATTTCGAGACCGAATACAGCCGCTTGATCTTCCATCCTGTGCTCCTTCCGAAGGACACCTCGAGAGGACCCGGCGGATCGCCTGTCCTTTCATCACGTCCCCCGTGGAAAGCATGATACACTTTTTCCGCACTGTGAAAAAGGCACTCCGCCGATCGATGTTCGCCTTCGCGGGAGTGCTCTCATCCCCCGATGTGTTCATGCGGTCTTGGGACGACCCCCCGTGTGAAGGACAGGAGCAGGAAGAGTGCGGCGAGCGCCGCGTATGCCGTCGCCCATTGGTAAGGGACGGAACGCGCGAGCCCCTCCAGCGTCCAGGGAAGGTACATGCCTCCGTCCGGTGAGGACGAGTGGACGATCCCGAACAGGGAGAAGACGGCGAGGACAAGGAGATAGAGTGCGGACATGTGCAGGCGCCGTTCGATCGTCTCCGCGAGGAACGCGCCCCAAAGCATGGCGGTGAGAATGAAGCCGTTTCCCAGCGCCACGACGGTCAGCAGTTCCGGAAGAGCTTTGCCGGGAAGGTTCAGCAGACGCTGGAACGTCTCCTGCGCGACGTAGGCGGTATCCCCGAGCTTGATGGCGAGAAGTCGCATGACGGACGGGAAGAAAGCGAAGCCGACCGCCCAGGCGTGTCGGCGCGGGCAGACCGCGTATGCCTGGGTCATGATATCGAGGGCGACGAAAACGAGAATGGGTGCCAGGGCGGCACGCGGGATGAGTTCGACGAAGAAGGAAACGGCTCCGACCATGCCGCCGACCCCGATGAACAGTCCGGTCAGGATGGTGTAGCCGGCGCGTGCGCCCATCCGCTTGTAGGCCGGGTGCCCGATGTAGGGCGTCGTCTGGGCCACCCCGCCCGTGAAGCCCGCGAGCAGGGTCGTGAGGGCTTCCGTGAGGAGGATGTCGCGCGTCCTGTACTCGTCTCCCGCAGCTCGGGCGCTCTCCGTCGTGTTGATTCCCCCGGCGACCGTCAGCACCGCGAAGGGAACGGCGAGGGGAAGGTATTTCAGGGCCGGGACGAAACCATCGATGAACCCCAACGTCGGCAGGGGCAGGCCGCCGCGGAAATCGGCCGACGGCCAGGAGAACACCCCCCCGCCCGTCAGGCCTGCCGGTCCGAGAGTGTAATAGAGCACGGAACCGATGACGACCGCAGCGAACACACCCGGCACGTTTCCCGGCAATCGGATTCCGGCAGCGAGCGTGGCGAGAACGATGCCGAGCGCGATCAACCCGACGACGGGCATCCCGAAGATGTCGATCAGCGGCACGGCGCCGATGAGGGCGAGCCCGATCCCGGCGAGAGATCCGAGCAGTCCCGCCTGCGGGACCGCACGCCGGACCCACCCCCCGGCGAAGGACAGACCGAGTTTCACGATGCCGATGACGATCATCGAAGCCGTGCCGACCTGCCACGCCACGACCGCGGCGTCGTGGGCTGGCAGTCCCGCATTCTTCATCGAGACGAAGGCCGGTCCCAGGATGGTCAATGCGATGCCGATCGTGGAGGGCGTGTCGAGCCCCAGCGGCATGGCCGTCACGTCACGCCGCCCGGTCCGCCTCGCGAGCCGGAGCGCCATCCACGAGTACACGAGATCGCCGAACAACACGCCGAGGGCCGTGCCCGGGAACATCCTCGTGAAGACGATGTCCGCCGGGAAACCGAAGCCGTAGACGAGGATACCCGCGAGGAAGGAAAGAACCGTCAGGTTATCGAACATCAACCCGAAAAATCCGTTGATATCCCCGAGCGAAAACGCCCCACGGAACGATGATGGTTTCATGACATCTACCTCTCGCACGGTGGGATGGACATCCTTTCAATCCGCCCGCACGCGGGACAGCCGACCGTTTGTCTGACGTGATCGTCCTGCGGCATGGGGGGAAATGCACGTGTCATCGCGTCAAACGAACATTCCCGCGACGCTCGCCGTCAGCCACGTCGCGAGCGTCCCCCCGATGACGGACCGCAGGCCGAACCGGGCGATATCCCTGCGCCGGTTTTCCGCGAGCGGGCCGATGCCCCCGATCTGGATGGCGATCGAAGCGAAGTTCGCGAACCCGCACAAGGCATACGTCGTGATAATGGATGCCTTCTCGGAAAGCGCACCCGAGGAAACGAGTTCCGCCATGCGCGTGTAAGCGACGAACTCGTTGAGCGCAAGCTTGATGCCCATCAAGCCTCCCACGTCGAGCGCATCCTGCCACGGGACGCCGATCGTCCAGGCGACGAACCGGAAAAACGACCCGAACACCAGTTCGAGCGAGAGCGGCTTCCCGAACCAGGCGTTCGTCCGTTCGTTCAGGCCGGTCATCGAACCGATTCCGCCGAGAAGCGCGTCCACGAGGGCGATGACCGCAATGAACGCGATGAGCATGCCCGCGACGTTGATGGCGAGGCGGATCCCGTCGCCCGCCCCGGCCGCGGCGGCCTCGATGAGGTTCGCGTGCGTCTTCCCGACGACCGGCCGCACCGTTCCTCGCGTCTCGGGCTCCTCCTTCTCCGGGTACATGATCTTGGCCACGATCATCGTCGCCGGTGCCGCCATGACGACGGCGGCGAGGAAATGCATCGCGAAGCGGACCTGTGCGGCATCAAGGGGAACCCGTCCCCCCGACGCGGCCGCCGCCCCGAGCATCTGGACGTACACGGCCATCACGCCGCCGCCGATGTGCGCCATCCCGCTCGTCATGACGGTGAAGAGCTCCGACTGCGTGAGGCGGCCAAGGTACGGCCGGATGGTCAGCGGCGCTTCCGTCTGCCCGATGAAGGTGTTGGCCGCCACGCAGAGCGACTCGGCGCCGCTCGTACGCAGGATGCGCAACATGAGCCACGCGATGCCCTGGACCACCCGCTGCATGACGCCGAGGTGGTAGAGGATCGCTATGAGCGTAGCGAAGTAGATGATGGTGGGCAGGACCTGGAAGGCGAAGAATGGTCCGAGGCTCTGCGGCGTGCCCGGTGCCGCCGCGAGGCGCCCGAACACGAAACGCGCTCCGTCCGCCGCGAACGAGAACAGCCATACGAATGCCGCCCCGCACCAGCCGAGCACTTGCCTCCCCAGCTCCACCTTCAGCACGAAGAGTGCGAAGGCAACCAAGAGGACCATCCCCACGGCGACAAGGCGCCACGGGACGGCACGCCTGTCGTTGGAAAAGAGGACGGCGAGGAAGAGCACCGTGACGACGCCGAGACAACCGCGAAGAACGGAAAGGGCATCCATACAGGTTCGGCGGGGGGGTCGATGGGCGATGATGTGCGGGTACGATCGATACGGCGGACAAATTACTCCCGCATCGTATGCTCCGCAACCGCATGCAGGTTTCGGTAGGCCGTAAGGGCGAAGGTTCCCTTCGATTCGAGCGCGGGACCGCGAACGGCAGGACGGCTTTCCGCTCGAAACGCGCTGGTGAGGAAAGCGAATCCTCCGCGCCGGGGCGACGGCGCCGTATCGATTGCAGGGGAATACCCGTCACGATGCGATGCCGGTTGGCGAATGGGTCCGCTGTTCCAAGGACGATCCGGCTTCGCCGCGAACATTGTCCAGGCGATGGGATGGGATGCGCGCGGGACCGACGCGGGACAACGGTTCTCCACGAGGCATCATGCACGGGTGCATATGTGTGAGGCTGATTTCCTCGTATTCTTTTATTTTCTACAAAACCAACCGGAGAAATCCCGTGGACGTCGTTTTCCTTTCCCGTCTCCAATTCGCCCTGACGGTCATGTTCCATTACCTGTTCCCCCCTTTGAGCATTGGGTTGGGAACGCTGATGGTCGTCATGGAAGGCATGTACCTTCGGACGAAGGACCCGCACTACGAAACCCTCGCACGATTCTGGACGCGCATTTTCGCACTCGTATTCGTCATGGGCGTCGCCAGCGGCATCGTGATGGAATTCCAGTTCGGGACGAATTGGGCATCCTATTCGCGCTACGTGGGTGATGTGTTCGGTTCCGCCCTCGCCGCGGAGGGGATTTTCGCATTCTTCCTCGAGTCGAGTTTCCTCGCGATTCTCGTTTTCGGGTGGGACCGCGTTTCGCCGAGGGTGCACTTCTTCTCGACGCTCATGGTCGCACTCGGAGCCATCCTATCGGCCGTGTGGATCGTCACGGCGAACTCGTGGCAGCAGACGCCTGCCGGATTCCACATCGTGGTCCGTGACGGTTTCGCCCGCGCGGAGATCACGAATTTCTGGGCCGTACTGCTCAACCCCCCGAACCTCATCCGCCTCGCGCACACGCTGGTCGGCGCGTGGATACTCGGCGCGTTCGCCGTCATGAGCGTATCGGCATGGTACATCCTGAAAAGCAGGCATATCGAACATGCGAAGAAGTCGTTTCTGATCGCTTTGGCTTTCGGGACGGTGGTTTCCCTCCTCGGGCTTTTCACCGGACACCTGCAATCCGTCGCCGTCGCGGAAACACAGCCCGCGAAGCTCGCCGCGTACGAAGGCATATTCAAAACGGAGCCGGGCGGCACGCCGATGTACATTTTCGGTATCCCCGATTCGAAATCGGAGACCGTCCGGTACGGCATCGCGATCCCCGGGGGGTTGAGTTTCCTCGTCCATTTCCGGACGGATATCCCCGTTCCCGGTCTCGATCGTTTCCCGCCGAACGAGCGCCCACCCGTCTTCCTCCCGTTCGTCTCGTATCACCTCATGGTCGGCCTCGGTCTCGCGTTCATCGCCCTGACGCTCCTCGCGTCATGGTTGCACCTGAAGCGGAAACTCTGGGGACAGCGCGCCCTGCTATGGGTTTTCGTGTTCGCGTTCCTCGGGCCGTATGCGGCAAACCAGTTCGGGTGGGTTTCCGCGGAAGTGGGCCGCCAACCCTGGGTGGTATACGGCCTCCTCAGAACGAGCGACGGCGTGTCCAAAGTGGTATCGGCAGGATCCGTTCTCTCGTCCATTGTGCTTTTCGGAGCGATCTACCTCGTGCTGTTCGTGGTGTGGTCGTTCATTCTCTCGGGTAAAATCCGGAAGGGGATCGTGGAGGAACCGGCTTCCGGCGCGGTATCCCAAGAGACGGTCCGTCTGACGGGACCGTCGTCCGCGGAGGACGCGACGGATTCGAACGAGAACGAAACGCGGAACATCGAGGGCTAGGAGGGGGGCATGGATCTCCACATCTTTTGGTTCGTCGCGCTCGGCATTCTCTTGACCGGCTACGCCGTCCTCGACGGTTTCGACCTCGGCGCCGGCATCCTTCACCTGTCCGTCGGCGGAGAAAACGAACGGCGCACCGTCCTGAACGCCATCGGCCCGCTCTGGGACGGCAACGAAGTCTGGTTGATCACGTTCGGCGGGGCGCTCTTCGCCGCATTCCCGCACGCCTACGCGACGGTGTTCTCGGGGTTCTACATCCCGTTCATGATCCTCTTGTTCGCGTTGATCTTCCGGGCCGTCTCCATCGAGTTCCGGAGCAAACGCGAGTCGCGCGCATGGCGCAGGACATGGGATGCCGCTTTCTTCGGCGGGAGCGCACTCGCATCCTTCCTCTTCGGCGTCGTTGTCGGGAACATGCTGATCGGCCTCCCCGTGGGTCCGGACAAGGAATTCACGGCGGACCTCTTCCAGCTTCTCGGCGTGTTCCCGCTCCTGTCGGGTGCTCTCGTCGTCGCCCTCTTCGCCCTGCACGGATCGGCGTACCTCGCGATGAAAACCGAAGGGCCGCTCCACGAGCGGATCCGTGCCCTCCAAACGCGGTGGTACGTGGTATTCGCCATCCTCTTGCTCGCCGTCACCGTTTTCGCATGGATCGCCGTTCCGAACGCGATACGGAATTTCGCCGTATCGCCATGGGGTTGGGTCGCGGTCGCATTCCTGGCGGCGGCGGTCGTGTTCTACCCATTCGCGGTACGCCGCGGAAAATCGGCCCATGCATTCCTCGCTTCGGCATGCACCGTCCTGGCGTTGACATTCCTCTTCTGTTTCTCGATGTACCCGAACCTCGTCCCCTCGACGATTTCCCCCGACTACCACATCACGATACGCAACGCCGCTTCCAGCGAGCGGACGCTTTCCATCATGCGTTGGTTCGCCTTGATCGGCATGCCTCTCGTGATCGTGTACTCGATCGTCATCCACCGTGTTTTCCGTGGGAAAGTGAAAATCGACGGAGGAGGTTACTGAGAGGCAGGAGTCCCAATTCCCTGCCGAGGTGAGGACTGCTCCACCTGCATGATATTTCACGGAAAAACAGGAAAAGCCCGGCCCATGCGCGTATTCGTCACCCGCATCATTCCCGAGGAGGGACTTCGAATTCTCCGCGAGCGGTTCGACGTGGACGTGTTTCCCCACGAACGCCCGATCACTGCAGAGGAACTCCTCGACGGCGTGCGCGACGCCGACGCTCTCCTGTGCCTGCTCACCGACCGCATCACGCCCGCCGTCCTGGACGCCGCACCACGACTCAAGGTGATCGCGAACTATGCCGTCGGGTACGACAATATCGACGTCCGCGAGGCGGCGGAGCGGGGAATCGTCGTCACGAATACGCCGGGCGTTTTGACCGAGGCGACGGCCGACCTGGCCTTCGCCCTGCTCATCGCGTGCGCCCGGCGCATCGTCGAGGCGGACCGTTGGCTCCGCGCGAACGCGTTCCCCGGCTGGTCGCCCATGCTTTTCCGGGGGGTCGATCTCGCGGGCAAGA
>JARYLZ010000095.1:0-631 GCA_029907355.1 Bacteroidota bacterium
GCCGTCCGTCGAGTACACGCTCACCCCATCCCCACCTTTCGTCACGACCACCCACCGGACGCGGGACGCCTCGAGAACGGCGGCGGCACGAGATGCCTCGTCGCCGTGATCCGGGACGAAGACGGCGAGTTCCCGCCGGTTGCACTGGATGACGTCCGCGATCGATACCCACTGCCGCCACTCGTCGACGGGGTGCGGCGTGCGGTGCCCGTGGAAGCCGACACGGTAGGCGATCATGTGCACGTCCAGATAAACGAGAGCCCGCGTCATGCGGCGCAGACGCTCCGCGGAGCCGACCGTCAAATCCTCGCCGGTCATGAAATTGATGTACACGAGGTCGGCGTCACCGACGAAGGGAGAGAAAAGATCATCCGGTATCGGCGGGAGACTGCAGACGAGCTGGGTGTTGTACTCCGCGCAGGCATCGTGGAACAAGCGCACGCGCGTGTTGGGGAGGCCGATCGGCCTGCACCCGGCGAGATCCACCCGCGGGAACAGGGCCATCGCGTCCCGGAACCGCTCCCACGCGTCCTCCCCCACCGGGAAGCACGGCCGGACGGTATCGTGTCCACGGACCACGGCTCCGAACGCCGCGACAGGGAAATACACACCGCCGAGGCTCTCGATGACA
>JARYLZ010000095.1:641-10388 GCA_029907355.1 Bacteroidota bacterium
CGTCGAGCACGAGGTGCCCGAGGACCACGATGTTCATCGCTCCCCGCCCCGTCCCTCGCGATTCAGGCGTTCTTCCCGCTCACGGAGTTCCCGCTCGCGGCGATCCAATTCGGCGGCGCGTTCCTGGAGTTCTCGCATCAGGCGGCGATAGGCGCTCGCCGGGGGCTCCGCAGCGCCTTCCTTTTTCCCCCCGAACACACGCCCGAACAACCAGTGCGTCCGGAGTGCATAAACCCCCTGCGCGAGCTGGTTCGAGGCGCTTCCCACTTCATATGCGGCGTCGTTCAAGGAACCGACGAGCGCGAGCAGCGAGTCGTAGAGTCGGCGGTCACGGACGAACGCCCCCGCCGTCCCTTCCCCCTCGTTGATGGAGCGGAGCAACTCCTCGAGTTCTTTCGTCGCGAGGGTGACCGCGCTGACCGTCGTGTCGGAGCGGCGGACGAGGTCGTCGACGGAGACGGTGAACTTCCGCAGGACGTCCGACAACTCACCGAGCTCGGTCATCACGATGCCCATTCCGGAGTCCGCCATCGTCGTGACGCTCAGCAGGTTCCGGTACACGGATTCATCCGTCAGGAGGCGGCCCAGCGTTCCTTCGCCCCGGTTCAACCGGGTGAGGAACGTCTTCAGTTCGCCCGAAATGATCTTGGAGGTGTCGGTGATCGCCGTCAGGTTGTCCGCCAGGCTCGTCAGGGCGAACGGCGGGACACCCTGGATGTAACCGCCGTCCGGCAGAGGCGGGAGGGAGGGGGACCCGATGATGATGTTGATCAGCTTGTTCCCGACAAGGCCCTCCTGCTTGATCTCGGCCTTCGAGTCGCTCTTGATGAAGGGGTGCACGCGTTCGGTGATGCGCAGGACGAGCCGGATCGAGTCGCCGGTCTCCGAAAGCTGGATATCGCGGACGGAACCGATCGTATACCCCGAGAGGAGAACGAACGTGCCGGGTTTGACGCCCTCCGTGTTCGAGAAATTCACGTACACCGTGAATGTCGACGTGAAGAGCTGGGTCTGTTGACCGATGAGAAAGATGGCTACGACGAAGGTCAGGACCCCGACGAAAATCAGGAACCCGACGCGTGCTCGGGAGAGGGATGTTTTCATGTGACCGCCTGGAAAAATGCTCGGACGAGGGGATCTTCGAGCTTCCGGAGCTCCTCGTATGTCCCCTGGTGCGTGAAGACGCCGCCCTCGAGGATGGAGATTCGATCGGCGACGATGTGAGCGCACTGGAGATCGTGCGTCACGGTGATCGAGGTGATACCGAAACGGCGTGCGAGATCCACCATCAGGTCGCTGATATCGTGTGCGGTCATCGGGTCGAGTCCCGCCGTCGGCTCGTCGTAGAGGACGATTGCCGGACGGGTGATGATGGCGCGCGCGAGTCCGACACGTTTCCGCATACCCCCGCTGAGCTCCGACGGCATGCGGTCGATCGCCTCGGCGAGATCGACGAGGCGCAGCTGCTCTTCCACCCGCCGGGCGATCTCGTCCTCCGGCAGGTCCGTGAGCTTGCGCAGAGGAAACTCCAGGTTCTCTCGGACGGTCATCGAGTCGTAGAGCGCGGCGTACTGGAACACATAGCCGATGTTGCGCCGGATCCGGTTCAACTGGCGGGGTCCCAGGCCGACCACCTCTTCCCCTTTGACGCGGATGCTCCCCGCCTCCGGGACGAGCAACCCAACGATACTCTTGAGGAGGACGCTCTTCCCGATGCCGCTGCGACCAAGGATCACCTCGCTGGCTCCCGCGCGGACCTGCAAGGAAACACCGCGCAGGACCGCCTGCCCGTTGAAGGATTTCCACACGTCGCGTACATCGATCAGGATGTCTCTCGCGTCGCTCTCCATGAGGCGGTCCCCTTCAAGCGCCGAAGAACATGAGCGTCAGCTGGACGATGATCATATCCACGAAGATGATGTTGAGAGAGGCGAGAACGACGGCCGTCGTCGCCGCACGGCCGACGCCCTCGGTGCCTCGCGTCGTGTGAAACCCCTCGTAGGCGCCGATGATCCCGATGATGAAGCCGAATACCGCCGTTTTCCCCACGCCGGGGATGAGGTCCAGGAACGTGGTGGCGGATATGACATCGGAAAAGTAGAGCTGGAATGTCGTGTTGCCCGCCAGCACTTCGGCGATGAAACCGCCGAAGATCGAGAGGAAATCCACATAGACCGTCAGGAGAGGGAGCATGAGGATGCAGGCGAGGACGCGCGTCACGACGAGGTAATTGTACGGGTCCACCGATGAAACCTCGAGGGCGTCGATCTGTTCGGTGACCTTCATCGACCCGAGTTCCGCCCCGATACCGGAACTGACGCGACCCGCGACGATCAGGGCGGTAATGACGGGACCGAGTTCCCGCACGATAGTCAGGGCGATCATCGCGGGGAGGAAAGCGCCCGCCCCGAAACGATCGAGCGTCGGCCGGCTCTGCAGGGCGAGTATGAGGCCCATGATGGTGCCCACAACGGTCAGGAGAGGGATGGACTTCGCCCCGAGCTCGTCCATGTGCTTCCGGACTTCGCCCCATTCGTACGGTGGGACGAACACGTAGCGGAAGAACCGAAGCCCGAATATCGTGATGCCGTAGATCTCCTCCATCGCGCTCAGGGCACGCCGGTAATAGAGCTCGACGAGTTTCGCGGTGGGGATCTGTTTCATAGCAGATAGGCTTCTCGAAACGAAATGTTAGATATATCGCCATGAAATTCCAATGGATCCCCTCTTCCCGATCGAAACAACCGACGAGGGTTTTCCGCCCCCGGCTCCGGGAACCGACGGCGATGAATCGCTCGACGGCGTGCACGATGCTCGATGAGAGGGCATGACCGTGCGCAGGGGGATCGCGCCGCTCCGCCCTTCGGAGAGAAGGCACCCAACCCGCGCCTTTCGAATGCGGCCACCGGGTCGATGCCGAGAACGCTCTGCTCTCAATCCTCGTCGACTTCCTCGAAACCGTCCCCCAGCAACGAAGCGAGCTCATCATCCGTCGGGAGACGAATGTCCCGCCCGTCGATGTCGTCGAACGGCTCCACGTGTTTCCTCCTTTTCGTTTCCGCTTTTTCGACGGCTTTCGGGTCGCCGAACGTATACACCGGAACGACCAGCTTTTTCGAGGGGCGCGTCTTCGAAAGGGCGAACATTTTGTCCTGAATGTCCGCCGCGATGTATTCTTCCCCGCATTGCCCGCAGACACCGGCGGGTACATCCTCGAAGATCACGAGCGACTCTCCGAACCAGACCTCGACGCGGATATGCCGTTCCTCGACGGCGCCGCCGCAGTATGAACAGGATGAATATCGGCGTGTCACGGTGCACCTTTTCGTTTTTTCCTCCCGGGGTTCCGACGGGGAAACATTCCCACGATGCGGACCGTCCGACCGTCCGGTGTTTGTACGCAAACCAGGTCCCAGGGGTGTCTTTCCGACCCGCTCCCCAACGTGCAGGTGAAATCGGGATGGGCGAAGGGGTTTTCCCGCTTGATTTGCGCGAACGTCAGAGCCTCGACCATCTCGCGTACGTCGTACCCCAGCCGTGTGAATCTCTTGAACACCCTGCTGGGAAGTTCGACGGCACCTTCGGAAGCCAGTTTGCGGACGCGCGCTTCGTTCATCGCCGATGCCTCGCCGATGACATGCACAGCGGCCGCCCGACCTCCGGCATTCTCTTTCGCATATCCACTCGCCCTAAAAGGATATGGGAGACGGGGACGCTCAGCGGGCGGTTCTCCGCCCCTCTTCTCAAGACGATCCCCTGTCCCGTTTGGGATAACGGTGCAAACATACGAAAGGAAGAACATTTCTGCTGCATGGGAACGGACGGCCCTCTTCCGTAACGTGTCGTGCCGCCGCCGGACACCACACCATCTTCACTTCCCGGATTTCGGCGGCTGGGTGGAAACCCATCTCTCCCATAGCTCTTTCGTCGCCAGGAGATCGAGCACGTTGTACTCGGCGATTTCGCGATACCGTCCTGCACGGTGCATTTCGGCAATTTCCAGCCCGACGACGCCGTGTCGCTTCGGGCTGTCGATCCCGAATCCGATGCAGACGATATCGAGCGAGAACTTCCTCGATGCACCGTGGAAGGTCAGTTCCTCGAGCATGTCGATATGCTGGCTCGCATCGAAACGGGGCGGCATGAGGTTGCGCGTGCACTTCACGCCCAGGATGGCGGAACGGATGTGCAGAAAGGGAGCGTCGAACCCCCGCCCATTGAACGTGATGATTTGATCGTATCGCGAGACGATTTCCCAGAACCGCTCGAGCATCGAGCGCTCCGTATGCGGGAAGAACTCGATCGTCCCCTCCTCGTTGCACCATGGGGGAGAACCCGGCGGCGCGGAAACGAGCACTTGACCGCGGTTCGTGTCCGGGTTCAACATGCCGATGCAGACGATTTCCGCAGTGTAGGGGTAGAGACCGGTCTTCTGCTTCTCTGCGGCGACCTCGTCTTCCGTCTGGGCGTACCGCAGGAGGTATTCCTGGATCGCCGGTTCGATGGCTTCGAACGGCATGCCAGCAGTCTCGATATCGAGAACGATTCGGTTATTCACGGGGTTTCCTTTCCATGGAGTAATCGGGAAATGTCGTTGCTGCTGCGTCGGGTTCAGATGGTGTTCCCGGACCGCTATGAGGCTTTCTTCCGCGTGCTCGGCCCGCTTGGGAACACCGTGGATTTCGAGGAATCAAGCAGGGGCAATGGTCGGCCCGGCTGTCTCCCCCTGTTTCCGTTTATCGCCTTTGAGGGTCAAATATGGGCGAAAAACCCTTCCGGTGGAAGATGTTTCCCGACAAGATATCCCCCTGCCGACCGCCTGGCTCGACCCGTCGACCGGCAGAACGCGGCTCAAGGGGTTTCCACTTTGAACGCCGAAGGTCCCTTGACCCATGCCTCGGCGATCTGGACCGCATTGGTCGCCGCGCCTTTCCGGAGGTTGTCCATGACGATCCACATCGAGAGGCCGTTCGACACACTCTCATCCCGGCGGAGGCGTCCCACGAACACCTCGTCCCGCCCGTCGACTTCGAGCGCGTGCGGGTAACCGGAGCCGTTCTCCCCATTGGCGAGCACCACACCCGGCGCTTCCTGGAGGATGCGCTGAACCGTCCGCATGTCGAAGGGCCGCTCGAATTCCACCGTGACGGCTTCGCTATGCACGTTCATGACGGGGACGCGCACGCATGTGGGTGCGACCTTGATCGAACACCTGCCGAGGATTTTCCGTGTCTCGTCGACCATCTTGTATTCCTCGCTGGAGAAGCCGTCGCTGTAAAGCACACCCACTTCGGGGAGGACATTCCCCGCAATCGGATGCCGGAAAACGCGGTTGTGTTCCGGAACAGACTTCCCCGCCGTCTCATGTTCGAGTTGAAGCACACCCCTCTGTCCCGCCCCGCTCACCGCCTGGTATGTGGCGACGACGATGCGGCGGATCCGATAGGCATCGTCGAGCGGCTTGAGGGGGAGCAGCATCTGGATCGTCGAGCAGTTCGGGTTGGCGACGATCCGGGAACGCGACGTGAATATCGTCCGGGGATTGATTTCCGGGATGACCAGGGGGATTCCGCGTTCCTGCCGGAACGCGCTGCTGTTGTCGATGACGATCCGACAGTGCTGTGCCGCCCGCGGGACCCATTCCCTGCTGATGTCGTTCTTCGTGGCGAAGAACGCGATGTCCGCATGGACGAACGCATTCTCGTCGAGGGGAGCGACCTTGACGTGCAGGCCCTTGAAGAGAATGTCCAAGCCCACCGATTTCCGGCTCGCCACGGGGACGAGGCGGTCGACGGGGAAATTCCGCTCCTCGAGAATATCGCGGATTTTCCTCCCGACAAGGCCGGTGGCACCGACGACGACAACGTTATAGAGGGTCATCCATCCCCCGTGTTCATGGTTCGACTCGGTACGAGTTTAATCATTTTCCGGAAACGAAAAATCTCCCGCCGCCGTTTCCCTCTTCACCCGGGCTGCGAAGGGAGCTTTGTCCTGCACACAGCCGCTCAGAAATCGGCACCGATGGAAAAGTAATACGTCGGCGGCGAGAAACCGGCGCCCTCGTAAGCCCACCCGACATCGAAGCGAAGGGGAAAACCGAGGAACCACATGCGGGCGCCGAAACCCGTCCCTACGAGAAGGTCCCTATTCTTGACGCCATTCTCGGTCCGCTCGAACGCCCGGAAATCTTCGACGCGGTCGACGGCGGCTCCGACATCGACGAAGGCGACGGCGTTGATCGATTGGAGGATGTACGGCAGGATGCCGCCGAGAAAGTATCGCACGAGGGGAAAGCGGAGCTCCGCGTTGCCGAGTGCGGCCTTCGTTGTGATCCGCGCGGTGTAGTTGTATCCGCGCAACGGGAGGAGAGGGGTGAGAAAGGCGAAATCTTCCGCGCTCTCGATGGGGATTCTCCCCGTCTCGAAACGGCGGTTGACCCAGTTCTCGGTCCCGCCGATGAAGAATCGTTGGGCGTTCGGCCCGACGCTGACGCCCGCTGCCCCCCTCAGGACAAAGGAGAAATCGCTCCAGAATTTGAAATATTTCCGATAATCGTAGAGGAACGATGCGAACCGGAGGGAATTCCCGCCGATGCCCGGCGAAAGGCTCAAACGCGTTTCGGATCGGGAGCCGCGTACCGGGGCCCACTCGCCGAAAAGCGTGTTGTCGTGCACGTAGGCGAACTCGGGAAGGAGGACGAACCGGGATACGGGGAGGATATCCGCGTTCTCCAGATTCTCCTTCGAGATGTTCAGGATATTCAACCCCGTTTCGATACGGTTGAACTTGTCGATCGGGTACACCGCGCTGATTTGCGCGCCGTATTGGGAGTAACGGTAGAGATCGTCCCGGATGAGGACACGCAGGGAGTCGATCGGGTAGATCGTCGGGGTGTAGAGGAAACGCGCCGTCTGGTAGATGAGAAAGCCCCAGTCGACACGTTTCGGCAGGTAGTAGTACGCCAGGGCCAGGTCGCTGTTCTTGAGTTCCCCGTTGAGATAGCCTTCAAGCACGATCTGGTGATCTCCGAGCATATCGCTGAATGCCAGCGTCGCCATCCCGAGGATACCGTAAAAGGTATTATAGCCGCCGTTCCCGTAGACGAAATCGGGGGTGAAATTGATCTTGTACTTTCGCGCGATGAAAGCCCCGCTTTCGTCCACGTTCCCCATCGGCGCGACTTGCGTGTCCGGATGGGTTTGCCCCGCGAGGAGCGGTGAGCCGGGCTGGAAGAGGATTCGGCCGGGGGAAACCGCCTGCGAAGCCGTATCGCGCCGCTCCACATGCATTCCCAGATCGACGGATACATCCTCCCCGTACGCTTTCCGGTCCACAGGTGCGCTCGCCGTGGTCGTGACGGTCACGGAGTCGGACCGAGCGCTTTCGGCTTCCGTCAGCACCGAGTCACGCGCTCTGCGCTTGAGGAATTCCGTCGGCTCGGGTAACGTCTTCGGCAGGTCGAACGGGGAACGGATGAGGAAAATGTCGAACCCCGCCTCATAGAGCGAGGAAAAGACGAGCTTGCTCCCATCACGGGAAAGCGAAAGCTGGTACACCCCGCTCAGGAAGTTCGTGACAGGGTAATGCTCCCCCGTGTCCAACCGGTAGACCGAGATGTTGTTGACCCCGCACGCGTCGGAGATGAAGAGGAGCTTCGTGCCGTCGGGCCCGGCGACCGGCGAGGACTCGTTCGCGTCCGGCGTGTCGGTGAGACGCCGGACCACCCCTGTCTCCACGTCCAGAGAATAGAGGTCCGTCTTCGAGGAAACGTGTCGCAGCATGTCGAAACCGGGAGGGATGTCCGCCGATCGGAGAAAGGAGCCGCGGTCGGATACGAAGTACACCGTCGACCCGTCCGGCGACCACGAAGGGTCCGCGTCGCTGAAGATGTCGTTCGTGCAATTGCGCACGGTTTTCGTTCCGAGATCATACACCCACAGGTCGGACTGGCGCGCATTGTTCCCGATGAATGCGAGGCGGTCTCCCCGCGGCGACCAGTCGACCGAGAAAATGCCGTCCATTTCCACCGGCAGCCTGGTGCGTTTACCGGTCTTGACGTCGATGAGGAAAATCGCGTCGTTCGCCCCGGCTTTCACCGCGATGGCAATGCGGGTGCCGTCCGGCGACCAGCTGATACGGGGCGTGAGGAGGTGCAGTTCCTCGAAATCCGATGTCGTCTGCCCTTCGACGATCTTGCGCACATCCTTCCCATCCGACGACGACATGAGGTAGATGCTGTAATAGTCGTCCCGGTCGGAAATGAACGCCACACGGTCGCCGGAAGGGGAAAGGGCCGGGCTCGAGTTATAGAAGTTCTTCGTCTTGTTGTGGTTCGTCAACCGCTTGGCGAAATCTTCCAATAGGACGCGCTTCGCGACATCGGGGTAATAGAGCTTTTTCTGCTCTTTCATCCAGCGTTCGGAGAGTTCCTCGACCGTGAAGCCCACGGAGGACTTGAAACCCTGGTCGACGTTCCGCATGGATCGGACTTTCCCGACGATTTCGCCGACTTTCTGCGGCCCGTACTTTTCCGCGATGTACCACCAGACCGATTGGCCGCCGCGATACGCGAAATACCCGTCGAGCCGCCGTATCTCGGGGAGGTAATTGCTCGTCGATGCGTCCCGGAGGAACATGTCCGAATGGACATCCCACCCACCCCAGGACGAGTACTCGGCCAGCCCCTCGTTGAACCAGGCCGGGAGCTGGAGGCGGATATTGTTCTCGATGATGGACTGGATACTCCCGCCGTAGAACATCTCGTTGAGGACGGCGTGGACGAGCTCGTGGTGGATGACATGTCGGAACAGCGTGTAGGATCCCTCGAACGGGACGATGACACGGTTCTTGAAGAGTTCCGTCACGCCGCCGACGCCCTCTTCCATGTAGATCGCGACGGCGTTCGTCTGCTGGAAATCGTTATGGGAGTTGTAGACGAGAATGGGGATGCGCTTGGAGATCCGGTAACGGAACAGCTCCTGGATCCGATTCAGCGCTTCTTCCGCCGCTCGTGCGGCGAAGGAAGCGATGGCCTCGCCCTCCTGCGAAAAGTAGATGTCGAAATGGTCCGATTGAATATAGTACCAGGCGAACGGTGTATACTGGACCTTGTTCTTGCCGAAATACTGCGCGGTCACCGTGCCGTGGGGGGCTGCGATGAGAATGAGCGCGCAGAGGAAAGCGTGTATCGGGTGCAGTCTTCGCATTGCCATGCCGTTTCGCATGCATTCCGCGAAACGTGGGAAAAACATACGTATCCCCCCGAGGCGAAACAAGGAAGAACTCCGTCGGCACGCTTGCCCGAAGCGCGCAGGCCACTCTGCCGATGCTGTCCCCGTCCGCCGCAGGCCCATCCCGGAAATCGACGCCGAACCCGCAAGCAGCTTCCATGAGGATCCCGTTCCTCCCTTTATCCGGCAACGTTATTGGATACGGTGGGGGGGCGCACTAGTTTTTCATCATCGTTCTTTTCCGGAGCCGCATGATGCCTTTCCACACGTTCACTCGTTCTTGTATGTGCCTCGCCTTGTGTTTCTCCTCATTCTCCTGCCGCCGTGCACCCGGCGAATCCGCCGACACCGTGTTCTTCCATGGGCGCGTCCACACGATGGATTCTGCGAACTCCGTCGTCGAAGCTTTCGCGGTCCGCGGCGGGCGCATTGTCGCGATCGGCTCGACACAGGATATCCTGTCCCGCTTCGAAACGGCGGAACGAGTGGACCTCCATGCTGCCGACGTCTTCCCGTG
>JARYLZ010000096.1 GCA_029907355.1 Bacteroidota bacterium
TCTGCGCGTCGTTGAGCGTCCCCTGATCGGTCAGATTCCATGAGCCGGTGATGACCCAGTCGTCCGTGTCGCTCGTCCGGTCGCGTGCATCGATGACGACGAACTTGTCATGGAGAAGGCCCGTCCCCGCATTGACGGGGTCGAACGAGTCGAGGATGACGGGGACGGACGCGCGGAGGGTCCGGACCGCCGGCGAGTTCGCGTTGTCCGATTCGAAAATGGCGCGAATGCGGACACCGCGTCGTGAGGCGGCGAGGAGCGAGGCCGCGATATCGTCCGCCGTCTGTCCGCTGAAACTGTACAATGCGAGATCGATGCTGAAGCGCGCCGAATCGATCCTATTCAGGAGCTTGTCCTTGAGGGAAACGTTGCCCGCCGCCGGCAGAGGCGGATACACGCCGGGATCGATGCTGAGATTGAAATACACGTTCATTCTGCCCGTCGAGTTCGCCGAAGCCGTGATGACGGGGAATGGCTGTGCGGAACTCGTGTCCCCGCCGCCTATGGAAAATGGCTGGACCCAGTAGATCGTCGCAGGGCGTAGGCCGTCGAGTCTCAGGCGATGCGCGAACCCCGAGCCGGACGCCGACGCAACGGCGGTGAGGGAATCCGGCCGTTCGCCGTACCGCACGAAAGACACGGCCTCGCTCCCCGTTTCCCATCGGATACTCACCCCGTCGTGCGTGATGTCCTCCTCCACCGGAACGGTGACAATGCGCGGGCCGGAAACGATGACATCGCCGCGGCTGCGCGGCATCAACTGGTACCCGCCGAGAAAGGGCGCATTCTGGCGGTATTGGCTGACGATGCCGACGACATCGAAACTCCCGCCGGGCGCCGGTGCCCCGGCGAGGTCGACATCCTTGTCGATGCGGATATCCATTTCGCCCGATGCGTCTTTCAAACGGTAATTCGTGCCGGAACCCGTGACCGTCCAGGACGTGGTGTTCACGTTGACGGCGTTCACGCGGACGAGTCTGCCCTCGTACCGTTCCATTCCGCCCACACCGTCGCCAAGGATGTCCGCAATGGTGAGGATGAGCGGTCGGACATTCCCTGCACCGGGCACGTGTTCGTCGATCACCGCATCGGTCAATTCGGTCAACCCGGCGAATTGAGCGACTTTCCCCGTCACCGTCACCTCGTCACCGATACGAACGGAGTCGACGAAGGAAAAATCGTAGACTGCCAGTCCCCCTGTCTCATCTTCCAGGTATGCGGGCGCCCCGAATTCAGCCGCCGCCGTGACGATCCCTCTCACGGTGACGTACTGGTTGAGGCGAATGGGGATTCCCTCGGTGTCGTTTTCCCGCGCTTGGGATATCGGCATGGGTGCACCGATGACGAGAAAGGACGGTTGAACCCGAAGCGGGAGAAAGACGCCGCTTTCCGACCGGGAGAGAACGGTGTACACGACCGTTCCCGTCATGACCGGCATGCGCTGGGAGAGCAACGTCACGGTCGCCGAATCGGCGGCGAAGACTACCCGGTCGAGAAAGACGGAGTCCCCCTGGACGCGCACGCCTGCCGTGAGCGTCGGGCCGAGAACGAGGTCGGCCTCCGATCGCGACCATTCCACGACGGGCGGGACGACGAGGCAGAGGGCGGCGGGCGGTTTTCCCTTCTCCGGAGTGATGACGACGGGCACGTCCAGCGTTTCGCCCGCACGTGCCGACGCGATCGGTGTCGTGGCGGAACCGCTCCCGTCGTCCGTCGACGGTTCGAACGGCGAAGACGTGTTCTGGGGGTCTCTCCCGTTCGAACGGACGAAGAAATCCGCCGCATTGTCGTCCGTGTCGTAACCGTTCCCTGCCCGTTCCTCGCTTCCGCCCGGTCCCATAGACTCGGTCGTCGATGCCGCGGAGGCCTTGCGCTCTACGCTGTTGTTGTTCGCCTGTTCCCCGTGGTTCGGCGCAGGGGAACGTTCCGGATCGTTCCCCGTCCCATAGCCGACACGGTCCACTATTGTGTTCGAAGCGTCGACCAACCGGATGTTCCCGTTGTCCGCCAACCCCGACCCCGCCCACATGGCGTCCGCCGACGGGGTGCCCGTCCACGATGAGGGCGTGACCAGGAAATACCCCCGCGAACGGATTCCGGCCCCCACGGGGAACGTGACGAGCGTGCTGTACGACGAACCTGCGGCGGCACGGTACTGGAGTTTCCACCCGCCGATGTCGACATCGGCACCCGTGGGGTTATAGAGTTCGACGAACTCGCAGGCCGCGTTACAGGAACCCGGTCCGCGGGTTGCGAACTCGCTGATGACGACGTGCGAGGCCTGTTGCGCTAAGAGCGACCCATGGAGGGACGCGAGGACGAGAAAAATCACACACCGTTTCACAAGAGTTCACCATTCGTGGGACATATCGAAAGTTACGAATGGAATTCTTCCGTTTCGAAAAACGCCCTGCGGTCGTTTGCAGACCCGCTGAACGATTCCGCGCCACCCCTTCCCACGACCTCCCATGGGGCGTGTTTCGCGGTTACGGTTCGACTGGGCTCGGGATCTCTCCCGTTGCCCGCAGTTCACTGACTCCGTACTTTCCGATCATGCAGACATTCCGGGGGAAAGCACCACATCCTGCGGATGGCCGCGTGGAGGTCTTCGCGCGGACGGATGAGATGGCGGATGCCGTCCTGGATTGTGCGAACACCGGTCGGCGGCGCATCCGTCTCACGCTTCCCAGCATTTCCCGGAAACGCGAATTGATCGTGCGGATCCTGCGCGCCCTCCGCGTACATGCGGTCATCCTCTCGCCCAACCTCGCCGCTCAAGCCTCCTGGTGCGATCGATACGGGCACGCGGCCCCCGTCTTCACCGATGCGGTCCGTGAACTCTGGGGTTCGACCTCCATCACCCCCTTCAGCATGCTTCCTTACGCATGCGCGCCAGTCCTCCTCTTGACACCCTCCTCGTTCCACCGCTCCGCCGCGGGTGAACAGGGGCGTGAAAATGCGGACCGCCTCACACGTCACATTCTCACCCACCGTTACCGTCTCGTCATTCTCGACGAGGCGGGTGCTCTTCCGGAAGCCTTCCGGGCGGTCGCGGAAACCGTTCAGAACGAACCGGACTTCCTCATCCTGGAATTGCATTCTACCATCGCGGCGCGGTATTGCGGCGGCGAAGACACACCCGCCTTCGAGCAATCGGTCCCGGCTCTGGTTCGCGACGGGGACCTCCCTCCGTTCCTGTCCCTGGCTTACGTAGCATTGGTGGGAGGAGGCGACGCGGAGGGAACGCGCGAGGCAGACTCGCGTTCGGCGCGAGCAACGGCCGCGATGGAACTGCTTGCCGGTTCCGACGAAACACGGACGCAACATCACCGGACCATCGTTCTTTTCGATGACACCCCCAGCGGGGAAACGACGGAAAGCGGTGTGGAATTCGACCGGGATTTCCCGTCGTTTCTCCAGCCGTTGATTCCTCTCCTCGCGGAAGAGTGCTTCCGCCCGCTTCACCCGCTCGTCTTCTCGGGTGCATCCCTCGTTTGTTCCAACGAGAGTGCGGCCGTCCTTCTCCCTATCCTTCAGCGCATCGTATCGGCGGAAGGATGGATGGTCCGTTTCAACCGCCAGGATCATGGTGCAGTGGCCGAGATCACGGGCGCGGGAAGGGACTGGAACTCGCGCACCTATGCTCTGCTCGCGAATACGCTCCTGAAACGCGGCACGACGAAATGCGTATGGACGACCTTTTCCACCGCGGCCGCGGGCTGGCATGGTATCGAAGCCGAGACGCTCATCGACTGCTCCGACGGGAAGGGGCGATTCTTCATTTCCCAAGAGGAACGAAACCACGATGAAGCCGCCGGCAGATTTTCCGTCGTTTACTGGAGCGTGCTCGCAGCGGATTCCGACACGGAGAGCACGTTATCCGATAGCAGGTTTGGGGAGATTTCGATGCGGTTTCCCGCACCAGCGGGCGACGGCGTCGTCGAACGCGGGCCCGCACACGCCGACCCCGATCTCGCGGTGATGGCGGAGGTGATCGACCGTGCCCGCACGGTGAGTATCAACGAACGGGCGCGGAGGCGCGCCCACGCCCGGGGTGACATCCCGCGTCTGTGGGGAGTGGGACGGCCGTACCGCGACAGCGAAAGGACGGGCGTCCTGATCCGTCTCGCGGACACCGCGCCTCGCTCACCGGAGGCGATTCAGCGCGCGCGCCTCGAAGCGGACATCTTCGGCTGGCACCAGAAACAGGCTTCGTTCCGCGTACGCGCGGCGCTTGGTTCAGTCGCTGCACTCGCAGCCTCGATGTCCGCGGTCCTCATGCTTCCGGCGAATGCGGGCATTCCCGCCGCGGCCTCCCTCATCAGCCTCGCATTGCTCGTCTTCGTGTTTCGCCGCCACAGACTCCGGACACAGAGACCGTCGACCGTCGCAGTCCCCGCTACGGAGTACATCCGCCTTCTCGCCGAGTCGGTGAGAACGGCTCTCGCCCGCGCCCGCCTTTTCCCGGGCGAAGCGCCGACGGGTGTACGGGTGAGCAGCCCCGCGGAGGGATGGGTCCGGTGCATCCCGGAAGGCGGCGACCCGAACGACACGGCCCTTGTCCGTTCGATCATGGAGATCTGCAGCCCCCTCAAGGAAGACGTCCCCGCCGTCCGCCTAGCCACCTTGGACTTCGGGGGCAATACCCTCGCCCGGCTCTCCCGCTTGAAATCCCTTGAGCCGATACGACGCCCGAACGGCATGCTTCCAGTCCCCGCACTCTTCACGCACGACGAGGTGTGCGTTCGACTCTTCGCGGATACACTGACGGAAATGTTCGCCTGCGCAGAACCGTGCGAGGGAAGACCGAGCGGCGAGCTCCCTCTCGTGGCACACCATCTCCCCGTTCACTACGCCGTTCCCTGCATCGTCTGGGAGTGATGACTTGTCCGTACGACTTTGGCTGTGACGGGGTTCGCCATCGTCCCCCAGCGGCCAGTTCGGCCATATCGATGGAGGGAGCATCTCCCGAGAGGGGAACCAGGGTATCGGTATGGAAAAGCGGCTGGAATCCGTCGCTGTTTCCTCGTATGTTTTTTTCATGGAAATCCATCCAATCCACGATGACAAGACACGGGTGTGGGGCGCCATGCAACGCAGCATCATTGTCCGCGGGGCGATCCTGCTCGCTGTATCCTCCTTCGTTTTTTCCGTGAGGTACTCCGACGTGACGCGTGCGTGGCGCGCATTCGCAGCGTCGGCAGCCGACCGGATCGCCGCCTCATGGGCGCAGATGCGCGGCCCCCACGCGCTCGCAGCGGGGATCGAGTTCTTCGTCCGCTCGCGCTTGGTGGGCATGGGCGAAGCGGATATCGGCAAGCTATGGGTCGCAGCATGGGAAGACGCCCGGAACCGTTCTCTCCGAAAGGCGGGGGGGGAACTCGCCTGGCAATTCATCGGGCCGTCGAATATTGCGGGAAGGATCCGATCGCTCGCCCTTGACCCCTCGGATCCCCGTCGCATCTATGCGGGTTCCGCCACAGGAGGGGTGTTCCGCACGACGGACGGTGGGGCATTGTGGCAAGCTCTCATGGACGATGCGCCTTCCCTTTCGATCGGGGCGATCGCCGTCGACCACAAGAACCCATCCATCCTGTTCGCCGGGACCGGCGAAGCGACCGTTCCCCTCTCGCGCGCCGCTGCAGCGCCGGTTTTTTCGGGAGTCGGGGTCCTCCGCTCTTCCGACGGCGGGACCACATGGACGGTTCTCCCATGGCCTGCCCCGACGAGCGCGGTGAGCCGAATCGTCCTGCACCCCGTTTCCTCGGATACTCTGCTGGTCGCTACCCGGCAAGGGCTCTGGAAATCGACGAACAGCGGGGACAGCTGGGTCAATGTCCTCGCGGGCGTGGTCACCGATGTCGCGTACGCCGAGGACGACCCGGCCACGGTTTTCGCGGCGATCGGCAACGACTTCGGCGACCCGCGAAACGGCGTGTACCGATCGGATGCGGGTGGCCGGGCGTTCACGTGGAAGAAACTATCGGACAATTTTCCCGCCGCCGACTCCATCGGCCGCCTGCTCCTCGCGACCACCCCGGCCGCCCCGGGTCTTCTCCTCGCCCTCGCCGCCCGCCCCATCACCGAAGACAATTTCCGCGCATTACTCCGAAGCACCGACCGGGGCGAGCGGTGGGAACGCATCACGACGAATCTCCCTTTCGACTTCCCCCAGGGGCAGGCCTTCTATAACTTCTGCATCGCCGTGTCACCCGTCGATCCGAACCTCGTCTTCGTCGGCGGCGTCGAGGTGTACCGATCGACGGACGGCGGCTCTTCCTTCACCAGGATGACATTCGCAAACCAGGTCGTCCACGTCGACCAGCACGCTCTCGTCTTCGATGCGTCGGGGGACATCCTCTACGCCGCCAATGATGGGGGAGTCTTCCGCACCGGCGATCGGGGCATGACATGGAAGCGCCTCGATTCGAGCCTCGCGACGGTGCAATTCTATCGCATTATCGCCGACCCGACGTTCCCGGGGCTCTTCTACGGCGGCACACAGGACAACGGGAGCATGCGTCTCACGACGCCCTCCAATGTTTGGCGGATCATCCGCGGCGATGTCGACGGGGGCGACATCCAGAGCGACGGCGTGAACCTGTATGCCATGGTCACCACCTCGATCTACCCCGCTCGATCAACCGACGGCGGTCGGACATGGGCCGCCCTCCATGAAGGGCTCGGGTCAGGCAACAGGCCGAACTGGCTGCAACCCCTTCGAATCCACCCGGCTGACAGGAACAGGATCTACACCGCGACGCAATACGTCTTCGAGGCGAAAGATGCAGCATCGCCGACTGGTCCCACCCCGTGGCGTGCAATCAGCCCAGACTTGACCACAGCGTCGGGAGTGTTCGAATCGGTCGTTTCCGCTCTCGCCGTCGCCCCTTCCAACTCTGCCTGTATGTACGCTGTGACGGGCGACGGCAGGGCGCATCGCACGGATAATCTCCTCTCGCCATCTCCCCTGTGGACGGACATCTCGCACGGCTTACCATCCCGCTGGATTTCCGACATCGCCGTGCACGCGCTCGACGACGGGAAGGCTGTCGCCGTTTGTTCGGGGTTCGGCACGGGCCACGTGTTCCTGACGCACGACGGGGGAGCCTCCTGGGAAGACGTGTCCGGGAACCTGCCGGACATCCCCGTCAATGCCGTCGTCTTTGCGGGCGATAACATTGTGGTCGGGACGGATCTCGGCGTTTGGGTCTCGTCGGGGAACTGTTCATGGGAACGCTTCGGGACCGGCCTCCCGAATGTCATCGTGTACGACCTTGCAATCGATGGGCGGAACCGCCTCGTCGCGGCGACGCACGGACGCGGCGCATGGATACTTGAGATTCCGACCGGATTCTCCCTTCCTCCCGCACCCCCTCGACATGTCCATGTGGAAATCCGATCGCCGGTCCGCCTCTCCGAGGGACGTGTTCTCCCCCTCACCGTCACGACCGACAAGCCGTCTGACATCGTGGTCACTCTGTTCGATTATGCAGGCAGGAAGGCGAAATCCATGAACGTCACCGCCGCAGGAGCGGGCGCGCAGCGCATAGAATTCCCTCTCGAGGGTGTCGGAAGCGGTGTGTTTTTCGTCCACGTTCGAACGCAACACGGACAAACATGGGGGAAAACGCTGCTTCTCCCCTGATGACGACTGGCCGTGTAACCTGTCCGTGGGACCGACTGTCATTTGAGCGTATTTGAACCGAACGCAGATTTTTCCGAACGAAAGAGAAACCGATTAAACCTCTTGCTTATTCAAGAGTCAAATTGTCCGAAAAAGAACAGACGCGTCGTTTTCATCGAGACCATTAATCCACATTCCATTCATCATCAGCAGGAGCATTGTATGCGAAAACTCATTCTCCCACTTCTCGCGGCGGCTGCGTTGATCTTCAGCGCATGCGACCAGGAGTCGAACGTGACAGGTCCCGTCAGCCCCAGGACGTCGACGTTCATGAAGTACGCCGATCAGTTGAACCTGACGACGGACCAGTATCTCCAGATCAATGAGGTGTTTTACCTCGGCCACGATATGAGTGTCATTCTCGACCCGGCACAGGTCACCGTTCTCACGAACATCCTGAACGGCGCGGTTTCCGCTGCCGGTGGCGACGGGAGGATCGATCCGCGCGGCTTTTTCGACATGCAGGTGTTGATGTGGTACCGGCTCGTCCTGCGTGCCAACCCCGACCTGAGCGAGGAACAGAAAGAGCAGATCAAGGCCGCCATCGAAGCCTCCAATCAGATACGCATCGAGATCATCAAGAACACGGAGCTCACCCCCGAGGAGAAACGCGAAGCCTTGCAGGCGGAACACGAGCGCCTCATGAACGAGATCAACGGCGGGGGCGGATATCCGGGTATCCTCCTGCCCGACCAGGTCGACAAAGCGAAAGCCCTGCAGGAGGAACTCGAGAAGAAGCGCGAGGAAATCCGCAACAAGATGCTCGAACGCAGAATCGAGATGCAGGTCCAGGCATGGACGCGAATCCTGAAGCTTGACCCGCAGCAGCAGGAAGCCGTGAAGAATGCTTTGCGAGAGCTCTACACGAAGACCGAACAGCTCCGCGAGCAGTACAAGGGCGACCCCGAAGGTTTCCGCCAAGCAATGCTCCAATTGCAAAACGAGTTCGACAGCAGGATGCGTGAAATCCTGACTGAAGAACAAATAATCATTTGGGATCGCATGCACGGGAAGATCACCCCGGGCGGCGGCGGCCGTGGGGGAATCGGTCCGGGCCGTTGAACCGAGCGCTTCACGAAATTCAGCGAAAAGCCCCGTCCGAAAAGACGGGGCTTTTTTCATCCCTCATCACTGTCCAGAACTGGTACAGGACGGCCGACTTGTTCCGGTTCCGCACATCCAGGAACCACAGAAATTGCTTGTAGGAACATGGAATTCGGTATGGAGCGATTGCCGGAATGGAATGTTTTTTGATTTCTTTTCCTGAGCCCGGAAACGCTCATGCCGAGACGCATCTCTCAAAACACGACGCATTGTCCCACGAAAAAACACCTCCCCGGCGGGGGGTATGCCGAGTTCGCCGAACTCGCCGCCCTCTTCCTCGAGGAGTACACGATGGAGAAATTTCTCCCCTCGGCTCTCGAGATCATCGGCCGTGCGATCGGTAAAGGCCGCGTGTCGTTCGTCCCGTTGCGGGACAACGAAGGAATCTTCGATCTCTGCCGTTGTTCCTGGCAAGCTGACGAGGACGTTCCCGCTACGGGGGCCGGATCTCACGAGAACACGTCCGCACCGGAGAGATTCGAAGAACGGTATCTCGGTGAAAACCCAGGAGCTGTTCTGTTGAAAGCGGAGTCGTTTCTCCAAGCGGAGCGGGAGCTGTTGAAGAGGCTTTCTGTCGGTTCGATGCTCCTCGTACCCGTCGAAACGCCGTCGTACCGATGGGGCATTCTCCGCATCGACGACGATGGTTCCGATGTGCGCTGGGCGGATGAGGACATTCGCTTCGCCGAGGATGCCGCAGCCTTGTTCGCGCTCGCCATCGAGTCGGCGGTCTTCCGTTCGCAGACCTGGGAAAACGGGATCGAGCAGCGTTACCGCGGGCAGAAACCTTCACCCGCCTCTCCTGGTATGGAAGAAATCACCCGCTGGAAGGAAGCTCTCTTCTCCTCGTTCGCCCATGCGTTCCGAACGCCGCTCTATGCCCTGCTCGGATTCTCGGCCACCTTGCTGGAGAACGAGACTCTAGATGAAGATCCCGAAATCCGCCGCATGTGCCTCCGGCACATTTACGAGCAGGCACACCGCCTTGAAAACGTCGTGGAGGACATTCTCTACCAATCCGGCTTGCGCAGGGGAGCCGACGAGCAACTATGGGAAAACGCCGACCTCGCCGGGTTGCTCGCCGAAACGGCTGAACCGTTCAGGGAACGTGGCGCCGACATGGGCATCATCGTGCACATCGACACACGCACGCCTTCTTTCCCTGCCCTCTGCGAACCGATGCATATCCGCCGCATGCTCTCGGAGCTCCTCGAATTCTCGCTCCGTTCGTCGGAGCGCGGCGGCTGGGTGTCCGTGACGATCTCAGCGGATGGAAGCGCGCTCACGCTCGTCGTCTCGGACAACGGGCGTGGTCTCACGGAAGAGG
>JARYLZ010000097.1 GCA_029907355.1 Bacteroidota bacterium
GCATTCCTCACCCATATGCCCGACGAAGGGTTGTACATGTCGTCACGCCCGTCGATGAGCAGTGCGAGGCCGGCGCTCAACGTCGTGCTCGATGCGAGTCCGGCGATCGTCGTGTTGGCCGCAGGGATGACGGCGACTGAACGGACGGTCGCCGAGACGCTCCAATCCCTCCCCGCGAGGTACGATGCGGTGCCGTCGACCGCCCTTCGAACGTAAGCGGAATCCTGCTGGCGCTGGAAAAAGCCTCCCCCTACCGTGAAGGGGTAACCGAACAGCCAAGGCTCCGTGTAATGGAGTTCGAGCTCCGTCACAGTTCGCGATGCGCGCTCCCACCGCGCATCGAATTTTCGGCCCGTCCCGAAAAGGTTCCGGAGGGAAAGACGAACGGCACCCGTCAGGTAGCCTTTATCGGCGAGACCAATAGGCGGTTGGTACCCGAGGATGCCGTCGAAGGTATTGGTATTCGCCTCGATGACTTTGAGAAGTATTCCCCCCCGATCTCCGCGGACATAGAAGGTCGGTTCCGAGACGGAGCGGAAAAAACCCAGCCGCTCGACGGAGCGGCGGATCTCGTTCACTTTCTCTGCATCGAAAATCTCGCCGGGTGCGATGCGCGTCTCGCGGGCGATGACATGCGTCCGCGTGCTCGTGTTCCCCTCGACGGTTATCTCGTCGATGGTTCGCAAACCGCCGTCCCGTATCTCGAGCGTAATGTCCGCCCTGGCGCTTCCTTCCGTGTCCGACGTGACGGCGATATCACGCACGGTGACCGAGGCGAACGGGTAACCCCGCCGTTCGAAGAGAGCGAGCATACGCAGAATCCCTTCCTGGAGGATGCCCGCGGAAAACGGTTCATCGCGCGTCAGAGCCATCGCCCGCACGAGATCGGCGCGAGGAATGCCCGTTTCGCCGACAATGCTCAGTTCCCCGAGTTTTACCAACGGCCCCTCCCTCAACGTGACGGCACAAACCCACGACGACGAATCGAGGGAAGGATGGAAGGAAAGAGTATCTATATGGGAAAACGCGAAACCTTTAGCGGTATAGAGATCCCCAAGCGCATTCCGGACGGCGTCATCCATCCCTTGCCGATAAACGACCAGTCCTTTCGAACGGAGAAAAACGACCAACTCCTTTTCCGGAACGTGGGCATTTCCCTTGACGGCAAAAGCCAACGGCGGGAGAGTTTGCGCACCCGCAAGCGGCATGAACATCGAGGGAAAGGTGCACAAAACCACGAATCGGCGAATCATACCTAAAACTAGAAAAGAACCGGGGCAGTATCCAGACCGATATGTCTTTCAAACGAGAAGTCGAATCGATCCGAACATCTCTCCACGACCGGCTGTCTTCACGATGAAAACCCATGAGCAGTAATACGTTCCCATCCATATTTCCTCGTCTTCCTCCTTCGGGAAGGTGGGAAGGAATGGTGTTGTGGATGGAGCGCTGAAGGCTTTCAGGACCCTGCATCGACGAGCGGCGGGATCGTGCGACGGTTGGATGAACGATGCCACGAGCTCCATGATGAAATGAAACATTCAAGGTCGACGGCCCGAGTCGGCGTGCTGCGGTTCCACGCTTCCGGCGACGGTCCGTCTCGGGTTTGATAGCTGTCGCAGGCCGTCCGTATATTGCCCCTCGCACGGTGCGATGATAGCGGTCTACGAGTGGGACAAGCCTCCCATGCACCGCAGGTGTCCTCGCGCCGACCCCTTGTACTCCGAAGACCCGGGAAAGAGGGGATCCACGATATGCGTTTGATGGAATTCTTGGAACGAAAGCATACGGTCATTCTGGACGGTGCGATGGGAACGGAACTCGGCCGCCGTGGTGTCGATATCGGTCTCCCGTTATGGTCGACCCATGCGCTGATCCACGCGCCGCACGTCGTGCGCAACATCCACACCGATTACCTCCGTGCGGGTGCGGACGTCCTGACTACCAACACGTTTCGGAGCAACATCCGCGCACTCCGGCGTGCCCACATCGAGAAACGATGGGACGAGTTGAATCTCAAAGCGGTCGAGTTCGCCTTCGAAGCACGCGAACGTTTCCCTGCGGACAGGCCGATTCTCATTGCGGGAAGCATCGGCCCCGTGGAAGACTGTTACCGTCCCGACCTCGTCCCCTCGGACCGGGAACTCGCCGATGAACACGGCAGGCAGGCGGAAATCCTCGCAACAGCGGGCGTGGATTTCCTCTTGGCTGAAACCATGAACACCGTGCGTGAAGCTGTAGCGGCGGCCTCGGCATGTGCAGCGACGGGAAAGGAATTCGCCGTCAGTTTCGTCTGCAACGACGAAGGCCGTCTCCTCTCGGGCGAACCGATCGACGAGGCGGTCGCCGGTGTCGTCCCATCCAGGCCGACCGCTCTGCTCGTCAATTGCATAACGGTCAAATCCATGCACAGGGCCCTCGAGCATCTCCGATCCTGCTCCCCGGTCCCGATCGGATGTTATCCCAACGTCGGGACACCGCAGGTGGACGGCAGGGCCGTCTACGCCGAGGTGGGACCCGACGAATTCGTCCGCGAGGCGCTTAGATGGCGCGCGATGGGGGCACGCCTCCTCGGCGGATGTTGCGGGACGACTCCCGATTGGATTTCCGCGCTCGTGTGCGCTTTGGCCACAGATAGATACGGAGCGGGATCGTCGTGATGGACAGTCCCCGCGCCCGCTTCCCGCTTCTCCTCTTGGTGCTGGCGATACCCTCATGGACCGGCACGGCACAGTCACCCCCGCGGGAGTGGGTTCTCGGACTCCATGCGGAAGCGACGAAGTATTACGGCGACTTTACGGACAACCGCTTCTCGAGCGGCGGGACGCTCTCGTTGATGCGTTTCATGCGCCCCCTTGGTTCACAGGGCGCGCTCTATGGACGGGTATTCATCGGTGCCGAAGATTTCCAATGGCGGATCACCCAGGAGTTTTTCACCGTGTACGACACGGGCCGTGCAAAGACAGGGGACAAGAATCGCTGTTTCTTCGTGCCGATCGGCGTCCAGGCTCTCTGGAGGTACCGAGTAGGGCCTCAGGCCGAACTCTTTCTCGGGGCAGGTCTCGCTGCGGCGTACTATTCCCCGCAGGACCCCAACGGCGCAGGACTGGATAAACCCCAGGAGCGTTACGGGAAGTGGACAATCACCTTCCCTCTCACGGTCAGGCTGGATTTCCCCTTCTCGGATTACTTTTCGCTGACCCTCGAATCCACCCTCCATCCCACCACCACCGACTACCTCGATGGCTTTCGCGCCGGTTCTGCCGGTGACGCCGTTCTCACGGCTGGCATCGGTATCAGTTACTCGTTCCCCCCTCCGGACACCGATGCGGATTACGACGGTCTTACGGCGCGCATGGAACGAAACGTGTACCACACCGACCCGAATAACCCGGACACGGACGGGGACGGCTTGCGGGACGACGAGGAAATCCGCCTCGGGACTTCTCCCCTCCAGGCGGACACGGATGGCGACGGGTTAAGCGACGGTGAGGAGATCCGCTCTTTCGGTTCGGACCCCCTCGCGCGAGACACGGACGGCGATGGGATTGACGACCGCATGGAACGAATGATCGGCACGTGTCCACGCCTGGCCGACACGGACGGCGACGGCTTGAATGATCGCGAGGAACTCGCACGCGGTACCGACCCCAGAAACCGAGACACGGATCAGGACGGTCTCCCCGACGGTCTCGAAAACCTTTCGAGCCCGCTCCTGCCCGATACCGACGGCGACGACCTCTCCGACGCCGCCGAACTCGCCGCCTCCCTGCGGCCGCACGACGAGGACTTCGACCAGGACGGTCTCTACGACGGACGCGAGATCGAGCTGGGGACAGACCCGAAAAAGAACGACACGGATAACGACGGTGCAACGGATTACGTCGAGGTCTATTGTCTCATGACGAACCCACGCCACCCCGACACGGACGGCGACGGCATCCCCGACGGCATGGACGCGACCCCTCTCGACCGCACACCGCTCAACCCCGCGAAAAACGTCTCCTGGAGTTTACCCGGGCTCTTCATGCGGGACAACGCCGTCGATGAACGCTCCAAATCGTTCCTCCTCCTCCTTCACCTGATTCGGAGTGCTCCCCGTGAACAGCTCTTCGAAGTCGAAGTGACGGTATTCGGACCCGGTACGCTCGATGCCCGCAAGCGAAAGGAGAAACTCGAAGCTCTGCTGCAGCACATGACGGGTTCCTGGAACCGTCCCGTCGTTTCGCTCTCTTTCGAGGTCAGGAGTTCCACCGCCGCCGACGCTCTCGTCACGTACGTTTGGCGCGGGCCGGCGCGTTAGGGCCGTTGCCGCAATCCCCGACCGCCCCTGCCTTTCCCCGCTCGCCGGTGCAGGAGCCGTGGCGCCACGGATCTCCCGTGACGGGTCGGGAAGTTCAACGGAGTTTTACGACGAGGATGGTCATGTCGTCTCGCGGTTCCTTTCCTCCGCAGTGCCGCACGACCGCGTCGAGCACCGTTTCCTTGAGAAGGGACGCCGAGGACCTCGCGCCGTCGCGGAGAATGACGGAGAGACGATCGAGCTCGAACGGTTCGTCATGCTCGTTGACTGCCTCGGTCACCCCGTCGCTGACGAGGAGGAAGACGTCGCCGCTTTGCATCGCGAATGTTTCCTGCTGGAGATGTTCTCCGAAAGCGGACCCGTCGATGCCGATGCCGAGTCCGTCCGGCCGATGGCGGACAACTTCCCCTCCGGCCGCGCGGTAGTGGAGAAGGGGAAGGTGACCGGCGCGGAGATAGGAAACCGTCCCTTTGAGCAAGTCGAGCCGCAGTGCGGCGAGCGTCATGTACACCGAGCGGTCGATCTGGCCGACGAGCTGCCCATTCAATCGCACGAGCAGTTCCCATGCCGAGGGTTCGTACGAATCGATGGCATGGATGATCCCCTGGATGCGCGAGAGGTACAGCGCAGCGGACATACCCTTACCCGATACATCCCCCACGAAAAACGTAATGGCATCGTGATGGCCGAGGAAGTCGTAGAAATCGCCCCCGACTTCCGTGGCCGGCACGGAGACGGCAGCGGCATCGATGCCGGGGAAATCCGGTAACTCGAGGGGCACGGCGGCAAGCTGGATGCGCCGTGCGATTTCCAGCTCGCGCCGCATCCGCTCACGTTCCTTTTCCCCCTCGTAGAAACTCATCGTGACCAGCGCGTCGGCAATGTTGACCTCAAGATTGTTCAACAGTTCGATGTCCATGCGGGTATAATTCGTCCCCGATAATTTTTCCCCCAGCAAAACGATCGCCTCGAGCCGCCGGTCGATGAAAACCGGTGTGACGAGTTCAACGCCGATCCCCGCGAAGAAAGAGCGGACACCGAGATTGTCGACCGCTACCGGCCCCCTTCGTTCGTCGAGGGCACGGATCCATTCCTCCTCGGCTGTCCAGCATGGTGTATGCCCCGCGTCAATCAGGAGCCCCTCCGAAGCGATACACGCGAACGTTCCGTTTTCCCGCCGAGCAAACGCCGCGCCGCGCAGGTGCATGATTGCGGGCAGACTGCGGACGACCTCCCGCGCCAATGAAAACACGTCCGAATGCGTGATCGAAAGCTTCGTGAATTCGTTCAGAGCCCGGCGATAGTCGTACCCGCCCCGATAGAATTTCCGGTCCAGGAACCGCATGCCCCCATTCCGGACTTTCCAGAGAATCACTGCGAGAATGATGGAAGCCCCGATGGCGAACCGTTTCTCGATTTCCATCCTCTCCGATGCGGGGATGGCAGTTGGATTGACAAGCTCGAACGATGAACCGGTGATCTTGACGATCGGACCCGGCCATCCCCCCGAGGCGATATGCACGACGGACCACCCGAAAAGGACGATGACCGCGATGTTCCAGACGACGGAGAGAACGTGGTACACCGATGCGGGCCGGAGGATGATATAGAGGTCGAATAAACGATACCGGACGATCGACGCGAAGAAAAGCAGGGGGATCGCGATCAGCCATAACAGGACACCCTGCCAGGCGGAATACGGTCTGACGAACACCAGGAGCACCGTCATGACGAAGGCGAGAATGCCCGCTGCACGAGTGAGAAGGGAAACACCCTTCCGGTCCGTGTTCACCGGCAGCCGTACCTTCAAGCGGAGGACGAGTTCGAGCACGACCGTCGTACAGACGACAATCAGAATCGGCATCCATCCTCCTTTCGGCAGGACGACCCGCGACGCTGACCAGAACAGGAAGGGGATGATGTATATGAGGCTGATCACCCACCGGGGGATCTTTCCCGTGAACCGGTGGGCGGGAAAGAGCAAGCAAAGATGATGCATCGACCCGATGGCGAGAATGAACGCCCCCACGAGGACGAGCGGATGCATGCGGTCGAAGACATCCCGGTAATACAACTCGTGATAGTTCGCCAATATGGAGAGGAAAAAACCCGTCACGAGAGTCGCCCACCCGAACAGCCGCGCGACGGAAAGGTGGGGACGGTTGAGGATAACGAAGGCGCTCAGAACGATGAACGCCGCTCCCGTGAGGATGAACGAGAGGACCGATACCGGCAAACCGAAATCCGCGAGGATGACCTCGACCGTCAACGACCTCTCCCCTCGTTGCACCGTGTAGCGGAGTCGGTTGCCCTCTTTCCCCGAGACGATGAATTCCATCGCTTCCCGCGCGTTCCGCACGGAACGGCCGTTGATGGCGATGATGGCGTCCCCCTCTCGAAGCCCGGCTCTGTCGGAAGCCCCGCCGGGCATGATGACCGTGATCAAGACCCCTTTCGAACTGTCGACGAAGACGTTTTCATCCGTCGCGATCGATGCGAATCGAACGGTGTGGAGAACGATGTATGCCGCGATCGGGAAGAGCGCAGCCAGGTACAGCGCCCGAACGGCACCCGGTCGGGCATCGAAAAACCGCGTCAACCGAGTCCCCACAACACCCGGGGTCTGTTGGTCTATGGCTGAATACGGAGGCATGTGTGAAAAATCTACGAGAAATCCATTCGCCCATCAAACCTGGTCTTCATAGGTGGAATACGTCGCCGGGACGACAAGGTTTCTCCCCGTGCGGTATCTTCTCGCACATGCATTCATCCTGAGCTCTATTCCACACCCCCTCCAGGCAAGCGGGTCCGTCTGCGCCGAAAACGAACGATCGCAGCCCCCCGGCGTTCCTCGTCGGAGAATGCACCGTATTCAGCGGTTCGTCGCGGGGAAAGCCGCGTAGAGTATCAATGCCGCAAGACCGATCACGAGAACGACACCGAGAATACGCAGGAGGAACTGTTTCGTCGTCGTCCCCCGCGTTCCGGTTGCGGCGGCATATGGATAAATCGAAACCGAGAGGAGTGAGTCCTTCACCGGTGTGGTACCATTCCCGCCGATGGTGTTCCCGCCCATTGGGAAACGGTCTACGCCAAACGGCCACCCCTTGACATGTGAGGAAATCTCTCCCACGCCGATCATGAACTCCCCCGCATCCCCCGCGACACCATGCGCGGGAACTTGGGCATTCGCTCTCGGCGTCGAAAAGCCCCCGGCGTCGAGAATGAGAAACAGGAGAAGAACGGCGAGATACCGCACACCCGGCAGGTGGGGGAAAAAGAAATGCCCGCTATTCGAGGGAACGATCGCAGGCCGAGAGCGGCCGTGCCCGGAAAGAGGGATCATCGAGCGATGACCATCCGGCGGGTCAAACTGGAACCGCGGCTGGATATCTTGTAGATGTAAATGCCCGGTTGGACGAGATCGCCGTTCATATCCCGTCCGTCCCACCATACCGTATATGTCCCGGCATTCTTCGTCTCGTTGATGAGCGTGCAAACCTCGCGGCCCAAGAGGTTGAACACCTTGATCGTCACGGGGCCCGTCTTCGGGACGGTATAGCCGATGGTGGTGACGGTGAGGCCGGACACGGCGAAAGGGTTCGGGTAATTCTGGGCCAGAGAGAGCGAACGCGGGACCGAGGTTTTTCCCGTGACCCCCGTGATCGATGTCGTCGCCCGGAATACGAGAGTGTATTTTTCGGCCTCGTTCTCCACCGAGCTGAGCACATATTCCACTTCGCCGGTTCCCGGTACAGGACTCGTTTCAAAGCTCGGCTTGAAATAGTACGTCTCCCCGGCGGGAAGCACATCGACGACGTCCGTTGCGTCGGGCGAGTAACAGTTGATGAGGCAAAACGAAACGAACCAATTCTCCGGCACGACGAGGCGGGTTCTCTGGATTCGGATTTGCAGATCCCTTTGCGTGAGATTCTTCACCTCCGCCTTGGCGTCCTCGAGGAAATCTCCCGGCTTGCCCTGCGATTCCATCGTCATCGGCGTGACACTGAATGTCTGGGCAAAACATTCGCTCCGGACGACAAGCATCGAGAGAGTCGTAATCGCAAAAAGCAGGAACCGACGGTGCATGTTCATATCGAGAGAGTTGATGGTTATCCTCTACGAATAACGAGTTTTCGAAAAACAATAAAACCATTTCAAACCTGAAACGCAAAACCCGAATCGTTCTCGCCGCCCGGCCCGTGTTCCTGAGAAGGCGATTGTGTAGATTCCCCGCGAACGATACCGGGTTGCGAAATGCCGCCATTCATTTCCGTCGTCGTTATCGCGGGCGAAGAAGAACGCAACATCAGCTGCTGCCTCGAATCCGCGACATGGGCGGACGAGATCGTCGTCGTGCATTCGTCCCGATCGGATCGGACGGCGGAGATTGCACACGCATACACTCCGCGCGTCATGTACCGGGAATTCGACACGTTCAGCGCACAGAGATCCTACGCCCTCTCCCAGGTTCGCGGAGAATGGGTATTCGCCCTCGATGCGGATGAGCGGATCACCGACAGCCTCCGGGAAGAGGTTCTCCGTACGCTGACGGACCCCGGCGGGAAGGCCGGGTACCTCGTTCCTCGGAAAAACCGCTTTCTCGGCCGCTGGCTGCGCCACGGCGGTTGGTACCCCGATTTTCAACTCCGGCTGTTCCGCCGGGACTGCGTTCGTGTCGACAACCGCCTCGTGCACGAAGGGTATATCGTCGACGGCGATATCGGACGCCTCGCCAATCCGATCGACCATGACACGGATCCCGACATCGAGCACCATCTCCGGAAGAATCTCGAGTACACCCGCCTCGAGGCCATGGAGCGGAGGAAAAGAGTCCGGCCGAGCGATCTGGTCCTGCACCCTGCGGCGGCTTTCCTCCGCGCGTATCTCGTCCGGGGAGGGTGGAAAGACGGCGCACACGGTTTGGCCGCCGCTTTGATCCATTCCGCGTACACGCTTCAGCAATACCTGTTCATGTGGGAACTCGGGTTGAAGAGCGCCGAGGCGCCTCCTGGACCGTCACAGGACTGATCACGGAAGAGAGTCGTGCGCAGCTCTGCGGGGGAAAGGGCTGTCGCACCCATGTCCGCGATATCCCTTCAGCAACCTTGAGATCCGTGCGCAACGACCGGCGAAGAGCGGTGTTCTTCGTATATTTCTCCGAAAGAACATGAACGATCGTGAGCGGAAGAAGTATACGGAAGAGTCATGGATGAACGGATCGATGCGCTCGTGAAACGGTTCGAAGAGCTCGGCGCCAGGATGTCGACACCGGAAGTGTTGGGGAATCGGACGTTGTACACCGAGCTGGCCAAGGAACGGGGTCGGTTGGAACCGATCGTCGAAGCCTACGAACGGCTCCGCCGGCTGAGGGACGAGATCCGGGGACACCGCGAAATTCTCTCGGATGAATCCGACGAAACCTTGCTGGCCCTGGCAAGGGAAGAACTCCACCATCTCACCGAAGAAGAAGCCGCCATTCACCCCCAACGCAATGTGCTTTATCGCGCGCTGGGGCAAGGAGACGCCTTTACGCCGGATGTGACCACCGCCCCCCTGCCAGAGGCGGGTTATCTGTTGATGTGTTCCGATGGGCTTTGGGGAGTCGTGCCGCAAAGCGAGATCGTCCGTATTGTGAATGCTTCCTCATCGCCGCAAATTGCTTGCCAAAGGCTGGTG
>JARYLZ010000098.1 GCA_029907355.1 Bacteroidota bacterium
CGGCGCAATCCACCGTCCTGCCGATATTCTCGCCGCAATGGCAGATGAACACGCCGATTTTCATGCCGGGACCTCCTTCCCCTGCACTTTGGCCAGGGCCGGTGCGGGGTCGATGAAATGCAGGTCGAGACCCAGCGTGCGGGCATCGAACCCGAGGGCGTACCCGACGAGTTCGCTGAGGTACACGACGGGGACGCTCCGGCGCCCGCCATTCCGCACCCGCATGGACGCTTGGCGCATGTCGAGATTCGAGTGGCACATCGGGCATGCGACCACGATGAGATCCGCTCCGCTTGCCCGTGCATCGTCCAGGATTTGACGCGAGAGATCGAGCACGATGTCTTTCCGCGCGATCGAGTGCGCCGCACCGCAACATTCCGTCTTGAACCGCCACTCCACCGTCTTCGCACCCGTCGCCTGGACGATGCGCTCCATCGAGGAGGGTGTCTCCGCATCGTCGAAACGCGTGATCTCAGGCGGACGGACGAGGAGACAGCCGTAGTAACATGCCGCCGAAAGGCCTTGGAGCGGCCTGCGTACCGCCGCGGCAATGGTCTCGGTCCCGATGCGCTCGAAGAACTCGATGAGATTCCGGATCTCCACGCCGGGGCGGAACGGCTCCTCGAGGACATACTCGACGCTCTGGCGTACGGCGGCGTGCTGTTCGATTTCACGCTTGGCCGCCACGAGACGATTGTAACATGCAGCGCACGGGGCGAGAATTTCCCCGTAATTCTGCGCCGCTGCGAGATTGATGTTCCTCGCGGGGAGCGCCGTTGCGAGGAGGCGGCTGACCGCATGGGCGGAGGATGCGCCGCAGCAATTCCAATCCTCAATCTCACGGAGTTCGACCCCGAGAGCTCCGAGAATTGCTCGCAGGGAGCGGTCGTACTCTTTCGCGGTCCCCTTCAAGGAACAACCGGGATAGTATCCGATAGTCATCGTGGGGTGCTTCATCAGGGGCTGGGGGTGATCGTCTTGATATGTTGTCATTTCCGTTCCGCCTCAGCAACCCGCTGAAATAACCGCCTGATCGCCGCCGGATTATTCACCCGGTGCGGGAAAAAGCCCAGTTTACCCTTCAACACCATCGCCGGCGCCATGTCGACGTCCTGCATCAAATCGCCCGATGCCATCTTGTACTCCGCGACCAAACCCAGCTCGAACGCGCGGCCGAATCGTTCAACCTGTCGGAGGAATGCCTCATGGAACCGGCGGATTTTCTTTTCGGGTAACGGAACGTTTTCCTGACGCCCGATCTGCCGGACGCAGTCCATGAACCCCGCCAAGTCGAATCCCTTCGGGCAGCGCGTCGTGCAGGTCATGCACCCGGCGCAAAGCCATGCGGAAGGTGCCTGAAGGGCTTCCTTGTCGAATCCGAGCTGGACGAGACGAACGACTCTGTTCGGCGCGAGCTCGGTAAAGGCGCGGACCGGACAACCCGCCGAACATTTCCCGCACTGATAGCAAAGGAACGGGTGCTGCCCCGTCAGTCTCGCGATTCGGTCGGCGAGTGATGGATGCAGTGTATCAGACATGGTAGGATATTCCCTCCCTCGCCCCGGCAGGGCTGTTCAGAGTGTGGGTACAGGAGAAGACGCCTTTCCCGGTATCATTCAGGGGAAAGGACTCTTCCCTTTTTCGAGAGGGGTGTGTCGCCCCACCCTCTCTATCGTCAGCGGTGTGTTCTATCATCTTAAAAGGTGCTTTTTGTTTTTCGGAGCGTATGACAACCGCTCTTAATTCGGAATAAATTTCACAAATGGATGGATAAAATGCAAGAGAAAAAGAATACCACACGTCTTATAAGACGGAAACTCACGGATTTCCCATTTTGCAGCGGTGCAAATAGAGAAAGAATGCACGTTTTCATAATACAAAGGGGGAAGCGAGATCAATGCCTGATGGTCGTCCTATGTTCGTGAACGATTTTCCAGCCGTTGTCGGTTTTCCGGAAAATCATCGTAACGAATCCCCAGGATCGACCGGTGTCGCCGGAGAGCATCCAACGCCCGAACGCAGAGGCGGACTCCGGCGAGAGAACATCGACGTCAAGATCGAAACACCGCATGACGCCCATGCTTCTGACGTCCGAATACGCATTGCGCAGCCTGTTGCCGAAAGCATCCCACCCTTCGGTCAGCGTCCCGTCGGACAGGAATCGAAGGGAATCCGTTTTATCGTAACAGCCGAGGTAGCCCTCGAGTCTCCCGGAGTTCCATTCCTCGACGGTTTTATCGAGCGCAGACAAGACTTCGGAGCGAACGAGCGGTTCATCCGTCTTCGACCCGCAGGACACGACGATGAACATGAGAATAGGGAGAATGATCGGTAATCGTTTCATGGGGATGTGAATCTTGGAAGAAGGGGAAAATGAAAGACTCCGGTCGAAACCGGAAGAACGACCCATCAATTTCTGCATTTCGGAAGGTGAACGCAAAATTCGAATGCCCTTTCTTTCGACATCCGTCTGTGATCGTCACCACTCATCATCAGCGCTCGTATTTCGAAGCCGCGGTTTCCCCATTTATTTTGGGCATCAAGAAAAATCCCTTGCTTTTTGATTTTATTTAAAATAAATTATAAGTTCATATTCGTGGTAATTGTTGTTTTTCAGCTGTACGGTTCATGGTTCGATTGAGGTTTTGGCACACGGGTACGTGCGCCGTTTTTCCTCGTGTACCGGAACGTCGACAGGGACGGAGATCCATGCGTTCCCGCATATTCTCTGAGAGGAAAAACACAATGGCACACGTATTTGTCCCACTTCAATCAAAGGTTGTACCATGGAAAGAGGAACCGTCAAATGGTTCAATGAAACCAAAGGTTTCGGTTTCATTCAGCGCGAATCCGGCGAAGACGTCTTCGTCCACTACCGTTCCATCAACGGAACGGGCTTCCGGAAACTCGCCAACGGCGACACCGTCGAGTTCGAGGTCGAGGAAGGGCCGAAGGGTCTCCAAGCCGTCAACGTCGTGAAAGTCTGAACAAGAGACGCGAACCATCGCGCCTCGACATGAACGAAGAGGCACCCCGGAACGGGTGCCTCTTCTTTTTCCCCTCGCCCTCTTCTTCGCCGAAAGGGTCGAACGTCTCCCGTCAGGAGGCTTCATGTTCGAAGAAGTACGTGGGTTCCCCGAACGCCGGGCGGAGATCGTCGAACCACGAGGCGCGCGGGTCGAACCTCGCGAAGAACGGGCGGCCAACCCACGAGGGATCGCGTCCCTGGATGAAGCGGAGAACGAAAACACGCTCGCCCGCGATCTCCGTCACCCCCGCTATTTCCACCTTGCCGTGCACGGTGGACATCGAAGGACCGCGCACGGTGCGCGCCAATCCGTTCACATGGCGGTAGGCTTCGCGGAAGATTCTCACCGCTCGGGAGAGCGGAACTTCGAAGTAACGACGCGCCCCCGTGTCCCGAAGCACGAACATATAGTACGGCACGATGCCAAGGCGCACTTGCTCCCGCCAAAGGAGCTCCCACACTCCGGGCGTGTCGTTGATATGGGCTGCGACGGGTGATTGACTGCGGATCACGGCGCCGGTCCCGCGTATTCTCCGGACGGCCTCGCGGGCGATCGGTGTTTCCAATTCGCGATGGTGCGTGTAATGCACCATGAGGGCGACCGACCTTCCGCTCGCGACGATGCGCTCGAAGAGACGGAGAACGTCATCGGCGTCGGGATCGCTGACGAAACGCTGCGGCCAGTAAGCAGGCGATTTCGTGCCGAAGCGGATGGTATGGATCCGGTCGAGCGAAGGGTCGAGGATGGGCTCGACGAGAGCGGCGAGTCTCTCCGCCCTCATCACGAGCGGGTCCCCTCCCGTAAAGAGGACGTTCGTCACGCCGGGATGCGCTTTCAGGTACGACACGAGATGTCGGATTTCGCGTCCCGCGATCCGCATCCCTTCGATCCCGACGAACTGGGGCCATCGGAAACAGTACGTGCAATAGGCATGGCATGTCTGCGCTGTGGCAGGGAAATATAGGACCGTTTCATGGTATTTATGTTGAACGCCCTTGAGCGGTTGTCCGTCGAATATCGGGACGTTGAGCGTCGTCTGCCCTGCGGGGTGGGGGTTGAGCTTCCGCCGAATGCGCTGCGCTTCGGCCCTGATGGTTTCGCCGGAGGCGGACCTCCAATGCAGGTTCGCCATGACGGTGAAATCATCGGGTTCAAGCATTCCCCGCTGTGGGAAAGTCAATTGAAAAATCGGATCCTCAGGGACACTTGACCAGTCGATCAGCTCGTCGACGACGTATCGGTTCACACGGAACGGGAACACCGACGATACGACGCGAATATCGAATCGAATGTCTTGCGGGAGCGAGGACCATTGAGGGATGGTATGGATGTTTCTTTCCGAGTACGGGCAAAAGCGATGCCTGGGCGTCTCTTCCATCGAAAAGACGTGCGGTACCGCTCTCCCCGGCGGCGCGAGAACTTTCATGTTCATGGTCTCCTCCGTTTTGAAATGGAAAAAATTTCACCGAGACGACTCCCTCTCATCCCGTGCCGAAGCGCGGTACGATCGGGGACGACATCCTGGCGGTCGATGTTGGCGACTGGAGGTCATGATAGAAGAATTCGGGTAAAAGTCAAGAGGTCCGGTAAACCCCCTTCCCATACGCAAGGATCCACCCGTCCGATATGTTCGTGGAATGTCGGGCAATGCATTGAATCATATCGCGCCTCTATTGGTTGACGCATGCGTAAGCACTTGCTCGGAGATAGCAAGCCGCATCCGTCATGCCCTTGTAAGGGATGGATGTGCTCGCGCAACAGTCCGGACCGCAGCATCGAGCCGAGGAATCTCCTTGGGACGGCAGGATGTGGACCTTTCCCCTGCAGAGAAGAATAAAATGAAGACGGCACCTATCGGTGCCGTCTTCATTTATCTCAATTGCCCGTTCCGGCTTCGGGAAGCTGGCGGACCGACAAGAAACCCTTGATGCCCTCAGCGTAATACGACCAAGCGTCGCGTGTGGACGGCATCCCCGCTTCTGAGAACGAGAATGTAGATTCCAGGCGCGAACGACCGCGCGTCGAAGACCACGGCGTGACGACCCGGTTCCACCGTCGCATCCAGCAAGCTCGCCGTGACACGCCCGATGACGTCACGCAACTCGATGACGACCCTCGAAAACGCTGCCGCTTGGAATGTGCATGTGACCATCCCGCCCTCGGCAGAACCAGGGGCGACGGGGTTCGGGAAAACGTCGGCCAGCGCAGAGGCCCTCTCGGGGGGATTTTCGACCGGTGCAGGGTCGAGGACATCGACGGTGAACCGCTGCTGAGCGGAACCCACTTCGTTCATGGCGACGAGGACGACAGAATGGCGCCCGACCTGTTGCTGGGTCGGCGTCCACGTGACGAGTCCGGTTGTCGCCCCCACCGTCATGCCCTGTGGAGCCGTCGTCAGGGACCACGTCGGCTCGGGATTCCCTTCGGCGGCGGCTTGGTACCGGTATTCCTGCCCGACGCGAGCGGTGAAGATTTCCGTGCTCGTGATCCGCGGGGAGGTGAGGACATTGATGCTGTAGGGGTACTCGGCGGTTCCCACCGTGTTCCGCGCTTGGACGATGACGGAATTGTACCCCGACTGGTCACGGGAAGGCGTCCACGTGATGATGCCGGTCAGGGAGTCGATGGACATCCCAGCAGGTGCTGTGGTCAGGAAGAATTTCGGGGCGGGTTTGCCCGTTGCCGTCACCGTATCGACAAAGGGCTGGCCTGCGACAGCGCGCACACGCGGGGTGAAGGTGATCACGGGCGCCACGGCAGCGGGCTCGACGTGTACGGTAAACGACTGATCGTCGCTCCCCGCCCGGTTTTCCGCGCGGACCTTGACGTCGAAATCCCCTGTCTGTGTCGGCGTCCAGTTTATTTGACCGCTGATATTGTCGATGGTCATACCCTGCGGCGAGATGAGAAGCGAAAAGGTGGGCTGGGGGTTTCCCGTGGCGTCCACGCGGTATGAATACGCTTCGTTCAATGTCGCCGTCGTCTTGGGATTGGAAGTGATGAGCGGCGGCGAAGCCGTCGCGTCGATGCGGAGAGAAAACGACTGGACGTCTCTCCCTACCGCGTTGGTGGCTACGACCCCCACGAGATGAATGCCCACCTGCCCCGCCGTCGGGGTCATCTGCAGGAGCCCGGATACAGGGTCGATCGTAAGGCCGGAAACAGAAGCCTGCAAACTGAATACAGGTGGTGGTCCTCCCGTCGCCGTGACCTGGTAGAAGTAGGGCTCGCCGACAATGGCGGTTTTGCGCGGGAACGAGGTGATCTTCGGTTCCGTCGGCCGGACGATGGTGAGCGTCCACGTCTGCCGGTCTGCGCCGTTCGGGTTGAACGCTTCGATCGTGACGGTGTGCTGGCCGAGATCATTCTCCGTCGGGTTCCATTTCACTTCGCCAGTGTACCACTCGACGTATAAGCCCGGCGGGCCCTCGATGAGCTTGTACACCGACCGTGGGTTCGAGGCGGCGTGGAGATCGTACTTGTATGGGAGCCCGACGTATCCTGTCGTGACGGGCGTGGTGACGATTTTCGGGACGGCGTTCGACGTCGCCGTGTCCACGAAAGCCGTCATGTAGAGATAGGAGTAGATGGGCTTCTGCGTCCCGGATTCGACCAGGGTGCTGTCCAGGGTCCGCATCTGGAGTTGGCCCGCCACCGAGTTCAGCATGATCACGCGGGTCCTGTCCAGGGTCCTGCCCGGCAATTCGTGGAAATCGCCGGGTATGACGATGGTATTGTTCGTGCCGCCGCTGATGGTGAATTCCGTGGAAATGAAGAATTCCTTCGGCACCACCGCGCCGTTGAACTTGATCGAGTTCCATGCATCCATCTTGAGACGAGACTTGTCGATGAAGAGGGAATCGATCGCGGGGGTGAATTTCGGGAAATAGAACGATGAGGTGCCGACGTCCAGGATTTCCGCCGGGTAGACGCGGAAGGAGATCGCCCCGGTGGAAATGTCCCGGATGTACACCTGAATCGAATCGAGGAACCCCGCGTCGTTCGGCAACGTGAATCGCTGTAGCATGAAGAGGTTGATGAAACTGCCGTAATTGTTCGGCATCTGCCAGTTGAAATGCGGCAACCTGACGTCATGGTATTTCAACATGACCGTCGTGGTCGCGCTTGCCGACGGCGGTTCGCCCGCAAAGGGTTCGTACAACGGCACGCCCGCCGCGGAGGGCGCCTCACCGTTCACGGGGACAGGTTGAGCATAGGCAATAGCGGCGAGGAAGAGGAAAAACATCGAAACGCATCGGACCATGAGTACACCTCCGGGAGATACAACGAATCACGCAGAGTGGCATGAGGGAATTTGCCGCCCCATCGGCACAAATGCAAGGAACCGCGCGCCGTGAGGAAGCAACGGCCAAGGCACCCCCTCTCGCAGCGGAGTGACGCTCCCTGTATGGGAGTCCTTCGCCCTTTCCACACTCCACACCGTTCGGCGGCATCGACGGTCTACGACGTGACCCCTCAGCGCACGCCCGGCAATGGGATGAGCCGGGCGGATCCGGCATGAGGGAGTCAAAAGCTCAACGCCGTGTGTTCCCCGTACCGTTTTTCGACGATCACGACATTCCCGACGGCTTCCGCGAGCGTTCGTTCCCCGCCTCGGTTCCGGACAAGCATCACGACGCGCAGTTCCCCACCCCCCGTACGCTCGAAGAGGCCGATGCACAGGACGCCTTTGCCGATGAATTCGGCGGGGGTTTGGGCTTCCCTGCACACCAACGTCGTGTCCATGTCGGTATAGAGAATGGCCGCGCGGAAGATCGCCTCGGTTTCCTGTCCCGCCGAAGTGACGCGGAACACGATCTCCGTCGAATCCCCCACAGCACTCTGCGCCGCAACGTCGGTACACGACACGATGCACGCGAGCAGTGCCACCGGGAGCAATTTCGGAACCGTCATCCGGGGTGCTCCTCCTCTGTTTTCCTTCCCTGGTCGATCATCGCCTCATAGGACGGAATGATTTGTCATCGCGTCTTCTTCGAGACATCGAAACGGATCGTCCATTGCGCGGGATCGTGCCACACACGAAGCAACGCCTGCAATTCGGGGTAGCGCTCCGGGGGCACTTCGTGCAGGAAGAGCACGAGAGTGCGCGTCAATTCGATGTCGCCGTCGTAACGAAAGAGACTGCGGACTTCGCCCACCCCGTTGCGGATCCTCGTTTCCCCGGGAAGAGCGACGGGAGCGATTCCCTTGGGGAAATGGATCGTCATTCGGAGTTCCTCCCTCATCGCGGCCGGAAGCGACACGGCGGTCGTCCTTTCCCGTGGGCCGACGTTGATGGGAGATTCCTCGATCCCGAAAGGGACGGCAGGGAGCTTGATCGCCATCAGCCCTGCCGTCGTTTCGCGGTAAGGATCGCTGTTCACCGCGGCTTCGGCAACGGTCCGAATCACGCCTGTTCTCTCCCCTTTCGCCTCGCTCACTTTCATGCCCCAGGCCGCAACGGAACAAGACCGAGCAAGCCGGTCGGCCGCTTTCCGAGGATCGAAAGGCACAGCGAACGCTCCATTCTGCTCCGCCCGGCATCGTCCCTTTATGCTCCAATCGGGCGACACCACCCAATCGCAAACGAGCGAAACCTTGTTCTCCACCTCGGGACCCGCATAGCGAGTCGGTTCGGCAAAGGAACACAGGGGAAAGGGGAACACGCCGCTGAGGCCCGAGGCAAGCGGCGAATCCTGCGGAGAGTTCGGGTCGAGCAGGAAATCTCCTGAATCCGGAGTATGGACAAGGACGGCAGCTCGACCGAACATGGAGAGGGACGGGATCGGTTGATCCGCCGACAGGAGTGCCGGTTCGGCGTCGAGACCGGCCTCGAGGCAGGCCGCAGCGAGGAACGATGCCTTGTCGAGTCCCGTCCCGACGGCATCCTCGAAAACCCGCGCAGGCGGAAGCGCTTTGAAACCGATGACCGCAGGGTCGCACGCAACGAGCGCGAAATCGGTTTCCACCCATTTCCGGAGTGCCATGGCACGCTCAAGATTCGATCTCTCGTTCTTTACGATCTCGGAAACCGCCTTCACAGCCCGGTCGGGAAGGACGAGAAAGCCCTTGCCGGGAAGCACATGCTTGCGCATTGCGGCGTAATCGTACGTCGAGAAATGCAGAACGGGGACGATCCTCTCGTAACCCGGCTGATGCGATTCGACCGCGACCATGGGGATGCCTGCGAGTTCCCACGTGTAAACATCGTTCCCGCCCTCGGCGGTTCTCACGGGCTCCGATGAGGAACGGAAAAACACATGATGCAGTGGCGTCCCCGAAGGGACGATGACGCGGACGATCAGACGTCGGACCGGCGACCGTCCCCCGCAGATGACGCGACCCGAGAGACCGGGCAGGAATCCCGGTTTCGTGTCGAGCCGGTACGCAAGCCGAACGGTACACCCTCTCTGGAGAGCGATATGGGTAACGACCATCTCCCGCAGCCGACGGTATTGCCCGCTTTGTGCGGCGAATTGCGGGGTCACCTCGTTGAATGCGTTGGGAGGCGTTCGAACCACGGACCCGTCCGGGAGGTACGTTTCGGCGCTCGTGACGGTTAATTTCTGCCACTCGGGATCGTACACGATGAAGGTCTCGCCGTAAGCCCGATTGACGGCGAAATACGTGAGGTAGGCAAGCCGGTGCTCATACCGGTAACTCCACCCCCCGTCCTTTTGAAGCGTGTATTCGTGGAGCACCTCAAGGAATTCGGCGTCTGCTTGCGGCGGTGCGGGCGTCTGCGCGAAACATGCGGTGAAGAGGGAGCAGGCAACGAAGAACACGAACGGTTTCATGGCTGGCGTACCGGGTTGGGATAGGGTCATTTCACGAGGATGACGGGTTTCTCCATGAGAGCGAGCCGGCCCTTGAGGGCTGCGCGAAAGTCCGGCCAGTCTGCGGGTTCGTATACCCGTTTTTCCATCG
>JARYLZ010000099.1 GCA_029907355.1 Bacteroidota bacterium
GAAGAACAACGCCTTCGCGATAGGGGGCAGAACCGCCTCGGCGAGGAGCGGGTAAGCCATGGCCGGCCGTTCGAGCACAGGCAGGAGTGCGCGCGCATAGAGCCCCGTGAGCGTCGTCATGCCGTCGAAAACGAACCAGAAAAGAACAGAGAGCAAGATGCCGCGCCGCGCGACGGCAGGCGATGAGGCGCTCAGCGTCAACTGGTGAAATTGGGGCGCGACGAGTGTCCACAACGCGATGAAGAACCAGACGAGAATGTACTGCCATGATCTGCCGCCCGTAAGCGTGAGGGCGTGATGGGGGAAGTCGCCGGAAAAAAAGATGTCGATACCTTTTTCTGGGATGAGAAATGCGAGCATGAGGGCGAAACCGCCGAACATGAGGGTGAATTGCACCCGGTCCATCCTCACGACGGAGCGGAATCCCCCCCCGTACAGGGACAGGATGGAAATCGCCGTCCCTGCGGCGATGCACGCAATGAAAGGCCAACCCGTCAGTACCTGCAGGAGCAGGGCCTGCATGAAGACATACGGGGCCGGACTGCTGATGAAGAAAACGAGTACGGACCCGGCCACAGCCACGGCGCTTCCGTAATGCTTCCCGAGCTGATCCGGGATCGTCAGGGCCATCGATTCGCGTACGCGCTGTGCGAAAACGAAGGCGAACAGCACCGCGAAAACGTAATACGGGAAACCGAACACCACCCAGTTCGAAATGCCGTAGAGATACGAGTATTCGCCGACGCCGAGTATTCCGCCGTACCACGTCGCGACGAGCGTCGCCGTGAAAGCGGGAAGTGTCAGTTTTCGGCCGGACAGGATGTAGTCCTCCGCTCCCGTCCCCCCTTTCCACCGCGCAAAGAATCCGGAGAGAAAGAGGGCGGCGGCATACATGCCGAGGACGGCCCAATCCGCCGCCGTGAAGTGCATCACGCCCCCCCCCGCGCGCCCGCCGTGAAGCCCTTCGGCTCTCTCATCACAATCCCGACGCGCTCTGGATCGCCTTGCATTCAGGAACGACGAGGCGGGATTTCATCCTTCCCGGGAAAGACCCGTCGCCTGCTTGTCCCGACACGGCTCCGGTCAATGACGCTGCATGTCCAGGAGTTTCGGCGAAGGCGGGTTGCTCTGGTGATATAACCGGTCCGTGATTTCCCGTGCATGTGCATCGGAATCGACGGTGATGAATACGAGTTTTTCCATGCATTCCCTACAGACGCGGATGGTGTTTTCTCCCTCCAAATCCATCGGTTTCTTGAAGAACAAAGTGTCTGGGGAGATGCTATGGCCGAAGGCGCACGCGTGCTCTTTTTCCGAGATGCCCGTGTGCCATGCATACTTCTTCGAGGAAATCGCATTGAAACGCTTCAGCGCCTGAAGGAAATCTTTCTCGGACCGGTAATGACCCATGGATGAATATCCTCCGCTGGTAGGCTATGGATGGGTTGCGACGGCTACCCGTACCCCGCCGATATCTGTCTTCGAACTGCCCGTCGGATGCGGACAGATGCGGGATCTTTCTCTGTCAATGTTGAAAAAAGGCACATCAAAAGAAAGACCTCGCCCGGTCGCGGATGTTCTCCCCTGAATGTGTCGTCTCATCTTTTCTTCCAATCACCGCGTGGCGCTCGTGTTACAGATGTTTTTCCACTTTCCACTGGAGCCTATTCGAGTGATGCGTGTATCATATCCGCCTCATCCCCGCCTGTGCACACCGAATTCTCTCCTCCTCTCCAAGGGCAAGATGCCCCCCTCTACTCAAACCACTCTGCGGGGATGAAAATGCCTCAAGGATTTGCTTCCTCGACATACGGGTGCATTCGGATCACCCGAAAAGAATGTTCCCCAGTGCAACTCCGCCCATGTTGGAAACAGGGGTTATTCCCCCTGAGCGCAGTGTCGGTTGGAGGGAGGAAACTCTCAATGCCGGCGTGGATTCAAAGCCGGTTTCACGAAAGGGACCCATGAGAGCATATCGATGTTTCGTTTTGTTCGAAACACGAGGAAGGTCGACATGTGAAGAATTTTCCTGATCGATCGCACCATCGTGGGTCTTTACTATACCATCAGCGCTGTCAATCATTTCACGCACCAGAGGTCCACGGCAGGTTATGTCGTACCGAAAAAAGTCCCGAGCCCCGATCTTCCTGTTCTCGTCTCGAGAATGTCACCCCACACGGGCGGCACCAGTTTTCTGACGTGGATTCATTCCCGCATCGAGGCTTCTGCGCCTGCGGCTTCTCTTCCCCCTGTTACGTTCATGATGCGTCGTTTCTGGGCAGCTGCTTATCCGATAACAGAATGAACGAACAGAACTACTTCACGAAAAACATCGCTATCTGCAGGCCTTCCCCCTTCGTTCTCGCCGTTCCCGAACTCCGGCCGTACAGCCTTTGAAACCGTGCCGCAAGCCGGAAAGCGATATCGCCGTAGAGGTGCACGTCCACGGCATCGGACGACATCGTCAGTGCACAATGATCCATCGGTATTGAGTGACATTCCTGAGGGGTCAGCGTAACGAATGGACAGGGGGACTCACCTGTGGCGGCACGATCTAACTTTCGCGCGATATGCATAAAAGAACCCCAAAGAATACATGGGCTGCTCCATCGTCCATCGGAAGCGGGTTCCCTCCAAATTGTGCCAAGTGGTTTCGTGGCTATTTGAGGTTATGGTTTTCCCCAGCACGAGTGATCCTCTGCCGACCGGGCGAATCGGCATATTCCAAGCAAAAAAACCTTAGCCGTTGTAAGAGGATACCGTTGCTATCCCTCGTAAAGTAGCGGGTCCTCTTCCCTTTCGGTTGTGTTTTTCCGGAAACTCCGGTTTCCCTCATCGAGTTCTTCCCCTGGGCGAAATATTCGTATATTTGATCAAAGAATATTCTTACGGGATTTCAAGACGGCCGGCAGAACCATCATGGCGCAGCATCACGCGTCATAGGCGCGTGTCGTCCACATTGCGAGGGTATTTCCCATGAGCAAACGGATTGTCGTCGGTCTCGATGGGTCATCGTACGCACGAGGAGCGCTGGAGCTGGCGGTGCGACGTGCGCATCATTACCGATCGACCTTGATCGGCGTGAGTGTCGTCGACCGTCCGGCTATCGAACAAGTCGAAATCGGAGCATATCCTGCCGCGCTTCACGTCTCCCACGAGACGATCTCCCGCCTTCTGAACGAAGCGAAAGAGCGGGCACAGCGCCGTATCGCCGAGTTCCGGGCAGTCTGTGAGGCGGAAGGCATTCCTCACGAGGACATCATCCATTCCGGGGATGCTGCTTCCGCACTTATCGAGGAAGGGAAAACCGCCGATATGATCATCGTCGGTATTCGCACCTTTTTTTCCACGGATCCCGAGTCGGATCCCGACACGACGCTGCGGGATCTGTTCAAGGATCCCGTCTGTCCTGTCCTGGCAGTGCCGGAGCGGCTCGACCTTCCACGGAACGTCATCTTTACTTACGACGGGACGGCCGGTGCCGCCCGCGCCCTCCACGCCTATGTCCATGTTACGCCGCAGCCACCGGAGGAAATCACCATGAACCTCCTGTGCGTGAGCAGCGAGTACGAAAAGAACAAGTTCTATCTCGAGAAAGCCGAGTCGTACCTCATCGCACACGGCCTGCACCCGCGGGTGCTCGTGAGAAGCGGCAGTCCAGCGGAAGTGATCATCGAGACGGCGAAGGAGATGATGCCTTCGCTCGTCATCCTTGGGACCCCTTATTACAGGGGATTGACGGAACGGATTTTCGGGAGTGTCACAGCGACCATCATCGGCGACGGTACAATTCCCGTGTTCGTCTATCACTGAGACGTTTTCAATGTTCTTCCGGCTGTCGACGACGAACGGGTTCCTTACCTGCAACGAGTGAGATGGGAAATGGGGGGAAACGTCCCGGTTGTCATTCTCTGCGGCGGAAAAGGGTTACGGCTCCTGCCGTATTCCTCCGACTTCCCGAAGGCGCTCATCCCGATCGGTGATATGCCCGTTCTCTGGCACGTGATGAAGCTGTTTTCCGCTTATCATTACCGCCGCTTCATCCTCGCGATCGGGCATCGCGGAGACGAGATCATCGATTGGTTCCTGCGTTTCAGGGAGCGGCGCTGCGATTTCACCCTTTCCTTTGCAGGACCGGGCGACCGCCGTTTTCACAAGCAACTGCCGGAAGACGAGCGGCAATGGGAAATCACGTTCGTCCACACGGGGGAAGAGACCGAAACCGGAGGGCGGCTGAGGCGCGTGCTCCCTTACATCGATGGCGAACACGTTCTCGCAACGTATGCGGACGGATTGACGGACGCCGATATCCCCTCCATTCTCCGCTTCCATCTGGACAACGGGTACCACGCGACACTTCTCTCCGTCTACTGCCGATCACGTTTCGGCGTGCTGGACTGCCGCGATGGCTTGGTTTCCCGCTTCGACGAGAAGCCCGAACGCATACTCCGCGTTAACGGCGGTTTTTTCGCCTTCCATCGTTCCGTGCTCGAGAATATACCGGGAGACGAAGCAGTCCTCGAAACTCACGTCCTGCCGAAGCTCGCAGAAATGGGCGTTCTGGGCGCATATGAGCATAACGGTTTCTGGCATTGCCTCGACACGCCGAAAGACCTGCTCCATTTACGGACCCTTTGGGCCTCTCCATCACCGCCGTGGAAAATCTGGTGATGCCCATACTCCCGACCTCTGCAGCACCATCCCTCCATCGAATGATCAGGTGCGCGGAATCGGACGTGCGACGGCAAGCAGACGGATATCTTGCACACCGTTCTCCCGCAGGACCATCACGCAATCGCTCATCGTCGCACCGGTCGTTATCAAGTCGTCGACGATGATGACGGGGTGCTCTCGAAGCACGGCAGGGAATCGCGGATCGATGACGAATGCATCCAGCGTGTTCAAACGCCGCTCGCGCTTGTCGAGGAGCATGGCGGCCTGCGATTGCGTGTACCGGACACGCCGCAAAGCGTGGGCGTAAACGGGGAGCCCTGTTTCGAAAGATAATCCGCGACAAATCGACTCCGCCTGGTTGAAACCCCGCTCGAGACGCTTTACGTGGTGCAGGGGAACGGGAACAAGCACCGGCCGGCCGTCGAGTATCGGCTTTCCCATGCATTGCTCCCCGAGCAGGCGGCCGAACCAATACCCGATGGAATGCATGCCGCGGTATTTCATGGTATGGATACTCTCCGCGATCGCCGTCCCCGGTTCGAACTCGAAACCGATGTGAATCATCGAAACGTCGGCTCGGTACGTCAACCCCGCCAGGAGCGCGCCGCAGTCTTCATCTGTGGGCATCCGCACGGCAGATTCCGTGAGACAGGCAGGACACAACACATCTGCGGCCCGGATGACGGCGTCGCACGATAGACAACGCGGCGGAAGGAGAAAATCCAGGAATGGTTCGGCCGCGCGCAGGGCGGTGGCGCGGAGACATTTCACGGGATGTGCAATCCCCTGGTCGCTTTCGTACTTCATGCTTGGCGAGATATTTGATGGATATGTTTCAGTACCGATGCTCCCGATCCGACGAATATCCCCCTATGAAAGACGGAAACTGCAGTTCGTCGATGCAGAGAGAATCGTTCCCATAAAAAAGCCGTCCCGATGAGAAATGGGACGGCGAAAAGGTGCGGGAAAGGCTGCTCCGAGGTGCCTCAGTGCAGATTGATCGGTAGGTGTGTTGAAGTGATGGTTGGGGTGAAGCAGCCTTTCCCGTTCACGCGCGTGTCACCTTCATAGGTGGGGTTCGGGTCTCTCCATCCGTTCTCCCAATACTGCTCTTCCACAGGGGGGTGGTATACGCATAAAGGGAGAAACGGGTTCCCGCCTCCCGAAGACGAATCTGGGGGCGGGAAAATGTTGATGAACCGTGATGTGAGAAAATGAATACGGGATGGAAGAACGTGAGGTGTTGGCTTTTCCGAAAACGATACGCGATTCGTCGGCCCTTTATGAAAACGGCTTCGACCCGCGTTACACCCACCTCCTCTTGAATATACGTACCATTGATTCCCGCATCAACCGGTTCGACACTGATTTCATGATTTTCTATGGAGATGCGGGATCGACCAAGGGTCAAGCGCGTGAGAAATCGCCGTGAATGAATACAATTCGGATCCGACATGCCCAAGAGAACAGCGGATGAGAAGCCGCCTGAACATGAGACCGGCAGCGATCCTTCTCGTGCCTGTGTTACCCCCCATCAACGATGCTGCCCCCAGTGTCCTCGGAGTGGGTACCACGCCGGACATCCGTATTGACCGGTCTCATTGGTTTCTCACACGGTTTCGAAGGCACGGGGATGCCGAACCGGTTCACGGCCTCTCGGGAGCGATGGTCGGTGCATGCATGCAAGGGGAACATCCCTCTCTCCTTATCGGGTTCTTTCATACGATTTCCGAACATGACAGACCGGCGCCGTTCGCGAAAGCCGTCAAGGAATGAGCATCAGACCTTCGGATAGCGTCCGCGTGCAGGGACATTTCATCACCGGCTCATTGACGTGAAATGCCCGTACCATAGCGGAGAGGAGACGTGCCTCCTCACGTGCTGGCGCCCATTCATCCGGAACACGATTATTCCTCGGACGAGGCAGAGTCATTCCGATGAACGGTGATACCCGGCCGCTTCTCGTGAGATGCTCTGTTGAGCCTCTCATCACCCGGTCTCCCATCTCGACTGCTCCTACGCACCTCGTCCCAAGAGCAGAAAAATGCCACGGTTATACCGAACTGGTATGGTTCTTCATCATTCCGTGGGATATTTTCAAGAGGCGGTTTCGTGATGAAGGTGCCGTCCAATGAAAGCAGACCCCGATGGGACGAGAGAGGCGGCATGGTCTTTCCGCGGGGCATCTCCACTTTCTTGTTCTCATGTCAATGTACCCGTTGCGTGTTTTCCACATCCTTTTTAATACCGTTGAGAGACTTCCCCCTCTCCTCCACGAACTGGAATCCGTTCACGAAGAGCGAATCGCTATCGATGTCTTTCAACTTCCGGAGAGGGAAACTCCACGTATCAGGGAAGGGAATGCATCGGTAACCTTTCACCGCGCGCGTCTTCGATTTCGAAGTCTTTTACGTAGCCAACGGCTCTTGAGCAAACTCATCCGTTTCATCGAATGGGCGGTTGCGGTGTTCCTCGCCGTTCTCCGGACACCGACTCACGTCATCGTCGCCCATGATCTGCCATCCCTACTTCCCGCATGGGCTGCCGGCCGGTTGAGACGCCGACCCATCGTCTATCACGCACATGAACTGTGGGGGGAATCGAATGGGCTGACAGCACCTTTCCCCACCCTGTGGCGGATGCTCGACCGTTTCCTCTGCCCGCGGGTCGACGCCATCGTTGTGCCGGAAAAAAACCGCGCGGGAATCTATCGGAATGAATACGGGGCCAGCGGCGATCCGCTGGTCATTCCCAATTACCCGCCGTATCGTCAGCCCGTATCGTCTACTTTTTTGAGCGATTTCGTCAAGTCCAAAGGCGCGTCGGCGGAAATCATCGTCCTGTATCAGGGTTTGTTCGATCCGAGCAGAGAACTCGAAAACCTCGTTTCAGCGATGGTACACGTCGAGCCGCGCGCATGTCTCATCCTCATGGGGAGCGGGACGCCCGCATTCGTGCGAACACTCGAACAAAGAATCCGAGAAACCAGCTTGGCGGATCGGGTTTTCCTTCACCCGGCCGTGCCGTACGACCGACTCCATGCGTATACCTGTTCTGCCGATATCGGCGTCCTTCTCTATCGCAATAACTGCAGGAACAACTATTACTGCGCACCAAACAAGTTGTACGAATATCTACAGGCGGGGTTGGCTGTAGTCGCGAGCGATTTCCCCGGGCTGGTAGACATCGTCGAGGGACATGAACTGGGACGAACGGTCGACGGCGGCGACCCCGCCTCGATCGGTCGTGCAATTCAGGAGCTTCTCGATGGACAGGTCAGAAGAGCTATTCGCACGCGTTCCCTGGCACTCGCCGAGTCCGAGTTCAGGTGGGAATGCGTGGCGGGTGGGCTTTTCGATCTCTACCACCGGCTTATCACGGGCCGCTGGAACGACAAGAGGGGAGGAAGCAGCTGTCGTTGATTCTTGACCGGGACGAGTCTTTTTCGTTATTTATGTACCCTTTCCGTGCTCTCGATCCGGTATTTCGCCGATGAGAAACATACGAATCGCTTTTTCACTGCTGTTTTGCATCGCGACAGCAGCAAACAGCCAGCAGAACGGCCTCAGGTCCCGTGGGACGGTACCGCCGACATTTTCCGCCCCTGGACCGAACGAACGCGTGCATTTCTCCTCCTCGGCGCAACCGCAGTTCGCCACCCCTCGATACCCACAGGTCCACCGCGATAACGGCGTTGAAGCCGCCCTGGAAGTGATGATGTACGTCACCGCCGAAGGGGAAGTCGTGTTTGCAGAAGTGACCGTGAGCACAGGGGATTCACTCTTCGAGATCGAAGCGTTACAAAGCGCCATGGCGTCTCGTTTCCCCGAAGGGTACGCGACGGTCGAAGGCATCCCGCGGGATTTCACTATCGCTGTCCCCTATTACTTCCTGCTGTCTTCCGACCCTGAGGGCTATTGGCACTCACGTCTCGAGCTTGCGCGGATCGAAGATGAATACGAAGTCGTCATGCGGGAATTCCAGGGATTCCTTTGCATGCCCAAGGGTGTGCCGGAATCACGCCTCAAGGCGAGCCGGCGCGCTATCGAAGCCAAGGTAGCCGCTGCAAAACGCCTCCATCGAATGATCGCGGAGAAAAAAGAGCGTGCAATCCTCCGCCTTCGTGACGAAATCGCGTCGGCGCAGGAATTGCTCGACCGGTCCGGGGGTGCATCGACGGCCGAGCAATCGATGGGATTGGACCGCTATGTTCCGCAAGACCGTGACAGTGCCACCGTGGAAATCCGCTCGCACCCGAACGGGGTGGAGGCGGCATACCCCCTCAATGCGAACGGGATAGACCGCCTTTACCAGGAACTCGAAATCAAGCAATCGTACCTCTAATATGAATCCAGGTGGGAATCGTTTCCACGGCCCCAACAGGGCCGTTTCTTTTTTCTTTTCCGGTCACGATGAAAAATAGGCGCACCACCTCGGTACATCCGCCCATTCCGCACTTGACAAGCAGGAAACGTGTCGCTGCGCTGGCTCGCGAAGGAGCCCCCCGGGTTTCAGAGGAGGATCACATCGCTTGCACTGTCTCGCGAGGCAATCAAAACCCGCGGTCGGAAATCGTGGCGCCGGTCCATGAGATCCTGCACCGCTGCTTCGACATGCCGTGGCGTGTTGTTGTTCCGGCTCAAGTGACCCAGAATCAACACTTTCAACCGGCCGTTCGCATGTGCCTCGAGGAATGAGACCGCCTGCGCGTTGGAAAGGTGGCCGAAAGGCCCGTCGATACGGGTCTTGAGGTAGGTCGGGTACCCGCCGTTCCACAGCATGTCCGGGTCGTAATTGCTCTCGATCATGAGGGCGTCGGCAGTGGACAGTTCCGTCGCGAGATCTTCCGCCGGGACACCCAGGTCGGTGACATAGAGGAAGGTTTTCCCGCCCGTCGAAACCTTCAGGAAAACCGGCTCCTCGGCGTCGTGCGATTTCGGAAATGCATGGATGGATATGTCGTCGACCGACATGGGTTCCGCCGCGCGCAAAGGACGGAAATCCACCCCCCAGCCGAGCGTGCTCATGGCGTGGAAAGTCCCTCGGGTCGCATGCAGCGGGGTGTTGTACTTCTTCACGAAGCCGTGCACGCCCTTCACATGGTCAGAATGCTCGTGGGTGAGCACGACGGCGCGGACGGCACTGCCGGAGCGTTCATGCCGCCGCAGGCGGGAATCGATGGCCCGCTGAGACAACCCGCAATCGAGAAGGACGGCCGACCCCGTCGACGCGGACTCGACGTAAACCGCGTTCCCGTTGCTTCCGCTATTGAGGACGATG
>JARYLZ010000009.1 GCA_029907355.1 Bacteroidota bacterium
CGAGGAAAGGACGACACGGACGGACGTGCTCATCGGTATCGTGACAGGCGCGGAATTCCTCTTCTCCCGGAGGTTTACGATCGGCGGAGAAGTCCAGTTCAACTCTTTCTCGGTCGGGAAGGAATCGATCGAGCCCCCGCCCGCATCGCCGTCGGAGGAGACCCGCGACTACCTCAACATCAACACCGCCATTACGCTCCGATGGTTTTTCTTCTGACCGACGGATAATCACCGCGGATCGAAGAAGAACGCATTGGATACACGCGAACAATAACCACCCCCCATCCTGTCCATCCCATGGAGCATACCATGAACGACATTGCAACGTACTTCCGCGACCACCGAGATGCCCATCTCGAAGAACTCGTCTCTTTCCTTCGTATACCGAGCATCAGCACGGATGAACAGCATAAACACGACATCGAACACGCTGCAGAGTTCGTCGGCGATGCCCTCCGTGCGGCGGGCCTGGAGAATGTCCGTCGTTACGAAACTGGCGGCCATCCGCTGGTGTACGGCGAATGGCTGGGGGCGAAAGGGGCGCCGACCGTCCTCATTTACGGCCATTACGACGTCCAACCGCCGGACCCGCTCGAGCTCTGGATCACCCCTCCCTTCGAACCGACCGTCCGCGAAGGTCGTATCTTCGCGCGTGGAGCGGCCGACGACAAGGGACAGGTGTTCATCCATGTAAAAGCGGTAGAGGCGTTCCTGAAGACGCGTGGTTCTCTCCCTGTGAACGTGAAATTCATCATCGAAGGCGAAGAGGAAGTGGGCAGCACCCACTTGGCGGATTTCGTCCGCAAGAACAGGAAACTCCTTTCCTGCGATGTCATCCTCATTTCGGATACCCACATGATGGGCGTCAAAACGCCGAGCATCACGTACGGATTACGAGGCCTCACGTACCTTGAAGTAACGGTGACCGCCGCTAAGACCGATATGCATTCGGGGACGTTCGGGGGAGGCGTTGCGAATCCCATCCAGGTGCTGGCGGAGATTCTCGTCGGTTGCAAGGACCCGAAGACGGGGAAAGTCCGCATCCCCGGTTTCTACGATGATGTCGTACCCCTGTCCAAGAAGGAGCGCGCAGAACTCGCGAAAATCCCGCACAACGACAGGGAATGGGCCAAGTCGATCGGTGCCGTCAAGCCGTTCGGCGAGAAAGGTTACACGACCATCGAAAGGACTGGTGCCCGGCCGACCTTCGAAGTGAACGGCATCTGGGGAGGCCACACGGGACCCGGCGTGAAAACCGTTCTGCCTGCCCAGGCGCACGCAAAGGTATCCATGCGGCTCGTCGCGAACCAGGACCCGTCGAAAATCGCCAAGCTCTTTGCGCAACACGTGAAGAAGATCGCTCCGGATACCGTCCGAACGGAAATCAAGCTCTATGACAACAACGGCTACCCCGCGTTGACACCGATCGACTCTCCGGGTATGCGAGCGGCTGCGGATGCGATAAAAATGGTCTATGGGAAAGCGCCTTTCTTCACGAGAGAGGGGGGGTCGATCCCGGTCGTCGCCGATTTTCAACAGCTTCTCAAGGTGGATGCCGTTCTGCTCGGTTTCGGCTTACCGGACGACAACCTCCACGCCCCGAACGAGAAGCTCGACTTGATTCAATTCGAGAAAGGGCTGGAGACCGTCGCCGCTTTCTTCGAGCGCTACGCAGAAATGAGCCGTTGAGGCTGCGAGAGTAAGCTCACGCAGACGTTCTCCCGCGCTCTTCATGAGAGGGGAGATACGCAGTCTCTTTTCTTTAGGGAAACAACGGAACCCCGCCGGTTCTCGATGACAGCGCATCCGAGTGGAAACCCCAGATAAAGCTCGAGCGGGGCACTCCGGCCGCAACGAAAAGAGCGTGCGTCCCATCGCTCATCCGCGGGAGCCTCGAAAGATTCCGGAATTATCGGTCATGAACTTCTTCCTCTGAAAAGATGCGTTCAGAACACAATGGCCGGGTCTGCAATGAGCGGATCCCTTTCCGCGGTTTTTCCTGCTGGCGAGGAGAGGCGAAGGATGACAGGTAAAGGTGGATGCCTCTTCATGCCGTCGCGTGTCTCCATTGGCGATTGAGAAAGATCATCGTATACTTGAATGATATGTTAACTGAAGACTGCACGACACCCTCCTCGGATAATGCATGGCTCTGTTCAGATGTCCTGCCTTCTCCATGCTTGCCAATACTAGCTCAATCGAAGGGGTCTCATGTCGCATATCGATAGAGTCTTGCTTGAACCTCCCATGCATATAGGACGCGTTCCCCTCGGTATCTTTCTCATCCTTTTGTTCACACTGACCGCAGGCGCGCAGGAACGCAAGGGCGGGGTGAAGGGTTTCGTCATCGACTCCACGTCCGGCGAGCGTCTCTCTCTCGTGAACGTGACCGTCGTCGGGAAAGGGCTCGGGGCGGCGACGGATCACAACGGCTTTTTTTTCATCGGCAATATCCCAGAGGGAACGGTGGTCATCCGCGCAACGATCATCGGTTACCGGAGCATGGAGCGCGAGATCCGCATCGCCGCAGGCAAAATCCAGAGTTTGAATTTCGCTCTGCCCCCGCTTCCAGTCGAGATCGAAGGAGTTGAGCAAGTCGCGGAAAGGAGGACGAGGTACGAAACGGAAATCAGTACGCAACCCATAGGGCAGAAGGAACTCGAGATCGTTCCGGCAATCGTCGAAAAGGATTTGTTTCGCACCATTTCCATTTTGCCGGGTGTTGTCGCGACGAGCGATGTCAGCAGCCAGTTCTATGTGCGTGGCGGGGGAGGCGATCAGAATCTGATCATCCTGGACGGGATGACGATTTACAACCCTTTTCACGCTCTCGGGATCTTCTCTATCTTCGATGCCGATGCCGTCAAGGAAGCTGAGGTACTCAAGGGGGGCTTCCCTGCAGAGTGGGGAAACCGCTTGTCTTCCGTGATCAACATCCGCACGCGCGAAGGGAACAAGAACCGTTTCTCCGGGAAGGTCAGCTCCAGCCTGGTCAGCGGCAAACTTCTCTTGGAAGGTCCGACCCCGTGGGACGGTTCTTGGATGATCGCGGGGAGGAAGAGCTTTCTCGACGACGTCCTGCAGAAATTCGTTCGTAGCGAAACACCCTTCGATTTCTACGATCTGATCGCTCGGGCCAACCATTCGACGGGTGAGAATGGGCGGGTTTCCTTCCACACCCTGTTCAGCGGTGACATCATCCGACCGGAGTCGCGTTCGGAGCCCGAGTATCTCTGGAACAATCGCGCGTACGGCATAAGCTGGTTCCAGGTGCTCGAAAACAGGTACCTTCTGGAAACGACATTCTCCTTCAGCAATTTCAAGGGGGAACTCCGGCCGCGGGAAAACTCGGAGATCGCCCCCCGCGTAAGCGAGATCGACGACACGTACTTCAACGGGGCGGTGACATATTTCCGGGAAAACGGTGACCAGTACGGGGCGGGGTTCATGTTCCGCTTTCCTTCGTATCATTACTCCTTTACGAATGCCGCGAATTATACGAGAGATATCTATGATAAAAGCAATGAAACGGGTATTTGGTTAAAGTATAAGTTTAAGACCCTTAAACCATTCGCCTTCGAAATCGGCGTCCGTTCCGACCTGTTCTCCGTTCTTTCTGTCCATGCCAGCGATGCCTTCGAACCCCGTCTCTCGGTGAGCTGGGACATCGATAATGCCCATGCATTGAAGTGCGCCTATGCTCGGATCCACCAGCGCATGATCACGATCACGAACGAGGACGATATCGTTTCCCTGTTTGAGACTTGGATCCCAATCCCGGAAGATTCCCCCTCACAACAAGCCGATCATTTCATCGTGGCATTCGATGGGAATGTCCCCAAGGTAGAGGGGGTGAACTACAACATCCAGGCGTATTTGAAGTCCATGACGAATCTCGTCGAGTATAACCGGGACAAGGTCGATGCCTCGGATCCGGATTTTACTTCGGCACGAGGGAAATCGTACGGGCTCGAAGTATTTATCGAGCGCAGGCACCCCGTCTGGTACGGGTGGGCGTCATATTCGCTGGGGTATACGGAGCGGCTGGTAGGCGATTTCCATTACTCGCCTCGCTACGATCGGAGGCATAATCTGAATCTCATCCTCGGTTTCAAGCCTGCTGTCGGCTGGGACGTCAATTTCCGCTGGGAATTCGGGAGCGGTCTTCCGTTCACGCAGATCATGGGTTTTTACGACAGATTATTGTTCGGAGGGATTTTCGAGGGCAAGGGCTATATCGACGAGAAAGGGGTGCCGTACACTATACTCGGCGAAAAGAACCGGGGGCGTTTGCCCGCATACCACCGGCTCGACATCAGCGTTTCCAAATCCTTCACTCTCGGTATGGTTCGCCTTTTCGTCGAGGGGAGCATCCTCAACGTGTACGATAGGAAGAACATGTTCTATTTCAACCAGACGACCGGTGAGCGGATCGACATGCTTCCTCTCCTTCCCACGTTGAATCTCAAGGTGGAATTTTAACGGCTTCCGCCGGCGCGGGACGATGGCGGATTTCCGGCGCAACGATCTGTTGATCCCGTTCCTAACGGTTCTTTGCGACGCCGTCGCGACCGTCGGCGCATTTCTCGCGGCTTACGGTATTCGCTTTTACAGCCCTCTCATCGGGATCGTTCCGGTCACGAAAGGTGTCCCGCCTTTGGAAATGTATCTCGCCGGGGGTCTGATCACGGCGCCGATCTGGATTCTGATGTTCCAGTCCAAACGTGTGTACCGACCACGTCGTGGCGTCGATGCCAGTGCGGAGTTTTTCCTCGTCGCCCGTGTCGTGAGTTACGGGATGCTGGTGGTGTTTACTCTGGCGTTTTTTTACCGCGAGTTCTCCTACTCCCGCCTGGTGTTCCTCTTCATCTGGGTGTTCTCGATCGCTTTCATCACCGTGGGCAGGGCAGTGGTACTCGCGCTCGAGCACAGACTCTACGAGCGTGGACGCGAACTGCGCAATGTCATGCTCATCGGTGTCAACGCCGTCGCGCAGAATATCGCACTCTGGCTCAAACAGCGCAGGGGGGCGGGCTACAGACTGGTTGGTTACGCATCGAATCCGGATGAACGTCTGGAAACAGTCGAAGTGCCGCGGATTTGCGGGTACGAAGGGATCGCCGACGCCGTCGACCGTTTCCGCATCGAGACGGTGATCCTCTGTATGAACGATCCGCCCAAGGAACTTCTGAACGGGATCATGGATGCCTTGGCCGGGCGGAACGTGCAGTTTCTCCTGCAAGCGGACGTCATCGGGATCACCCCGACGCGGCTTCGCCTCCAGGAATTCTTCGGTCTCCCTTTTCTCGGGGTGAAGGACATCCCCATGACTACATGGGGTCGTATCGTGAAACGATCGTTCGACATTGCGGTCGCCGGAATCGTGCTCATCGTGTTCGCGCCTCTGTGGGGACTCGTTGCGCTTCTGATCTTGCTCGAGTCGGGGAAACCGGTTCTCTACCGGCAGACCCGTGTCGGTCTGTACGGCGAGGAATTTACTCTGCTGAAGTTCCGAACGATGCATGTGGACGCGGAGAGGGAGAGCGGACCCACATGGACACGGAAGAACGACCCCCGCATCACGCGCGTGGGTCGGTGGTTGCGCCGCTTCAGCATCGACGAAATCCCCCAGTTCGTCAATATTCTTCGGGGCGAGATGAGCATCGTCGGGCCGCGACCAGAACGGCCTGAATTCGTTCGGCAGTTCCGGATGTACGTCCCGAAGTACCTCGAACGGCACCGCGTAAAGACCGGCCTTACGGGCTGGGCCCAGGTGAACGGGTTACGCGGCGAAGTCCCTATCGTCGAGCGGACGAAATATGACATCTACTACATCGAGAACTGGTCCTTCAACCTGGATCTGCGCATCATCCTGAAAACCGCTCGGACCGTTCTCTTCGGCAAGGACGCATACTAACCATGATCGCGGCATTCATTTTCTACTTGCATATCGTGGGCGCCGTATATGCCTTCTCGTACAGCTATTGCAAGCACAAGCTCGGGGATGCATTCATGGCCGTCGCCTTCGTCGGAGTGATCTTTTCGGTCGGGTGGACCATTGCCGCTTTCGTGGTTCGATTCACCGTTCCTCCTCATGGGTTCAAGCCGTGGTTAGACACGGACACCCTCTCCCTCATCATCGTCACCATCCTGGAGGCCGTTCTCTACGGTACGTATTTCCGAGCGACGCGTCTCCGCAGGAAACGCAGCGAGGTCACCGAGGACGGAACGTAAATATGGCCGTTGCAGACTGGTTCTTCCGATCGGAATCGTTGGGGAGAGGGGTGAATTTCCATGAGCGCACAGCGTTGAGGACGGCGCGCTCAAAGGGAGAGGCCGCTTTCTGGACGAGGACGATATCGGAGACCGTTCCGTCGGGTGCGACGGTGAAACGGACGGTGACCTGCGCTTCCCCTTCGGCTTCTTCCGGGTAAAGCGGGAGTCTCCCCGCCACGCGGTTCCTTTGCAGTCCGTCTCCCCAGATGATGCGAACCGTGGAACCGGCCAGGTTTTCCGTGCCGCCGACGGGCGAAGGAGGAATGGGCCGAGCCGTCGTCCCTTGCGTCGACGGTATGCCGCCTGGCAAACCGCTCTGCCTGCTTCGTTCACCGCCCGGCGGTGGGAGCGGTATGCCGGGTTCCGTCGTGATCGGTGCTTTGGTCGTTTGCCGGTCCGGCATGTCGAGCGGACCGACCGTCCCCGTTCTGGGCGACGGTACCGTTCCCGTCGATGTGGTCGGCCTCGTAGTCGATGGAGGAGGTGTCGTCCTGCGGGGGGAGAGGGTTTGCGTGTTTCGTGGGGATGGCTTCGGCGATTCGGCACGTGGGGTCCGCGATGCGGTACGCGTCTCGCGGAGAGGGGATAGCGTTTTTCGGCTGGGGGGAAGTTGCGTGCGTTTCTCCGCCTCTTTCAGGTGAGCTGGAACCTTCTCTTCGGAGAGGATAATCTCGAGATCGCGTACAATCGGTCTGCCGGAATCCCATGAAAGGAGAAAAGCTAAAAGGAAAAGGATCGCATGAACCCCGAGGGAAACGCCCCACCCCGTTTTTTTCTCTTCATGGAATTTCATCGTCGGATACAGGTGGTGATGTCGAGATGAAAAACCGGTATGCGCCGAGACCGCGGGAAACATCCATCACGCGAACGGCACGCGCGACAGGGACTTCCTTGTCGCTGGAAAGGATGATGGTCTGACCGCTGGGTTCGGTCAGGGCGTTGGCGAGCACATCGCGTAACGAGGAGTCCGTTGCCGGTGTTTCGTTGACGTACATCCGACCGTCGCGGTACAGGGTGACCGTGACATCCCTGCGATCCGAACTCTGCGCATGTTCCGCTTTCGGGAGAACGACCGGCAGGCCTTCCGTCGCGATGAACGACGAGGTGAGAAGGAAAAAAATGAGGAGGAGGAGGACGATATCCGTGAGGGAGGAATAGCTGAACACGGATAACGGTTTATGAGTTTGTGTGAGTCGGATCTTCATTGTCGTTCCCCTTGCGCTCATCGCGGGGCCACCGGACGAGGGCCGGAGGGGTGTTCGGCCTGCGCGATATCGAGGAAATCGTTGCAGCTGTTTTCGGTTTCAAACACGAAATGCGCGATGCGGTTTACGAAATAGTTGTACATGAAGTACACCGGAATCCCGACGATGAGGCCGAACGCCGTCGTCAGGAGCGCTTCCCAGATACCTCCCGCGAGCACGGTCGGATTGACGACCCCTTGATGCAGTTCTACGGTGCGGAAAGCGGAGATCATACCCGTGACAGTCCCGAGGAACCCGAGCAAGGGGGCGATCCCGGAGACCGAAGCGAGAAGGCCCAACCCGCGCTCCAACTTGTAGATCTCGTTCTTCGCGGCGGCTTCGATGGCTTCCCGTACCTCCTGCTGTGAATGCTTCAGCTTGAGGAGCCCGCTGCGGAGAATGGCGGAAAGCGGCGAATTCGCTTCCGAGCAAAGCGAAAGGGCGGCGGAGATATCCCCGCTCTGCAGGATGCTGCGGATCTGGAGGACGAACTTGCTCCCGTCCACCCGGGCGCGTGAGAGGACGATGAACTTCTGCACGATGATGGCGAGAGCGAGGATCGAGCACGCGAGGATGAACCACATGATGATTCCTCCCCGGAGGAACAGTTCGAAGATCGTCATAACGTACTCCGAGATGATGCGGGATGAAGGGGTCGAGTCGTGATCGATGCGGTGAGCGTGAGGCCGGGTGTTGTGCATTCCCGAACGGATAGACGCTCGATACGGCCGTTCGCATGCTTGAACCATTGCGGAAGGACGGGGTCGAACAGGTTCATCATCCACCCGAGGAAGAGGAGAATGCACACCGCAATGACGGCGGCGATGAGGAGGATGAACCCCCTGCTCCTTCTCGAGGAGGAAACGGGCGGGTGGAAAAGATGTTGCCGGTTCTGTTCGAAAATTTCGCGCGAATCCGCCTCTTTCCCCTCCGTCGTGCTTGCGTCTAATGGCGGGGTCTCTTCCCGCGCATTCGTCCGGGCTGAATAAGGAATGATCGGGTCGAAATCGCGCGGGGTCCCTTCCTCGTTCGAAACAGGGGGAAAACTTCTCTCCCCTCCTGATCGTTGCGGTTCGGCGAATGTTTTCCGGATGTACTCGCGTGCCAGCCGGCCGATGGCATTGATATCGAGCGGTGCATTGGAGGGGTCGCCTTGGACCATGTTCTCTTCACCCGTGTCGTTTCCACTTCCCGAGTGAACCGGTAAGGGAAGCCCGAGTTCGGTGGTGACTTCCCGCACGATGCGAGCGAGATCCACGGCCTTTCGTTCTCCTGTCGAGGTCGAAGGGTGCTCCATCATGTCTTCCTGCCCCTGGGAAGTGGAGGAAGGCATGGCACCCGTAAGGAAATTCCCCGTCGAGGCGGCGAAGGGAAATTCGTCTTCGCCTGCTTGGGAGGTACTCGCAGCTGGGCGGGATTCGGCAGCCCACGTACCGAGTGCCTCGAATGAAACGGCCTCGCCGGTCGAAAGACGTTGTCGAATGGAGTCGAGGACAGCGTGTGCGATGATCGTGCACGTTTCCGTGGAAATTCCGGCCCGATGTGCCGTCTCTTCCATTATGCGCGAAAAGGGTATCAGCGGCTGGTTGGGGATATCTCCACTGCCGAGGGTCGCCGGCAGAAAACGGGGACCATGCATGGCGGGCAACAGAACCCCGAGGTTTCCGACGGTCACCGCGTGATGGGCATCCATCGCTTCACCCACTGTTGCGACGAAGGCCTCGAACCATGAACGGACGAGATCGGTCCCCAGGTCCAGGATGCACGCGGCTTCATCGATGATGCGTTGTTCTGCTTTCATGCTCAAAGCCGATACGAAATGCCTGCGGTCGCGGTGAAGGGAAGTGCTCGGTACCCCCGGAATATCTCGTAGCGCTTGTCCAACACGTTGCGGAATTCCAGGAACACGCCGAGCGACCTGAGAATGCGGTACTCCGCGCCGAGATGGACGAGGAGAACGGAGGGCAGAGCACCTTCGGGACAGGGACGGGTACCGAGGAGGAATCCTTCACACCATGTGCGGAGTCCGAATGGAAAGAGATATGTGCAGCGGACGGACGATTCGCCGTTCGGGAGGTACGGGACGCCTTGCTCGAGGACCGTGTTCCGGCTGTCTCTGAATACGAGTGCGGCATGGATGTTCATCGCAACCAGGATATCCCAGAGCAACTCCCCCCTGAGTTCGGTCACCGCCGTGTAGCCCTCGTAGCGGACCTTCCACTGCCTCTCCCCAGGTGTTTCATTGCGGAGGAAAAGGGGGACGTTCCGCATGCCTTTGAATGAACCGGTGACAGTGACGCGGAAAGAGCCGCGGTCGACGTAGGCTGCCCCAAGAGCGAATTCCTCGTGAATGTCACGGGGACGGATTTCCGGCCCGGCCGTCACGTACGGGTTGAAGTCGAGGAGGTCGCGGAAGGTCAGGTTCTCCACTGCTGAACGCCAGCTTGCGGATAAGGTAAGCCGGTCGGTCATGGAGTACTCCGCCCTGAGGGCGGGATAGATCCTGACTGCTGTGGATCCGATGCTGCCCCGGGAGAAATACAGGCCCAGCATGCCCTGGAGAGTAAAATCCTTCGCAAGAGAATACCGCGAACTCGCGGAGGATGAGAAAAAGAAGGTGTGCTGTGCGTTCAGGGTTGTCTCCGTGTGATGGGCCGCGGCGAACACGGAAGAGAGATCGATAGGGAGGTCGAAAAGTTCGATCCGCACGCATCCCTCGAGTGAATATGCCCGTTCGAGAAAGGAAGATTCCGCCAGCGGAATGCTGTCGCGTACCGAGACGGTTTCCTTCAAAGAGGTGTACGCGATACCTGCACGCAGGGAATAATCGATGATTCTGTTCCTCCGCGAATGTATTTCCCCTCGTGCACCCAACCGCAGGGCGTCCCGGGTAAAATCGAGGGCGTCTGCGTCCTGCCGTGGCGGGTCGCCGTAGCACGAGTACCCGTCGAATCGGACATTTCCCTCACCGGAGACGCGTGAACGTGCAAAGAAGGGAGGGGCGGAGGAGGGAAAATACGAACCGCCGGACAGGGCGAAGGCGTACCGGTCGTAGGAGGAGCGTGGCACATGTCCATCGCTGTGCTCGAGACGAGCGGAAGCCGCCATATCCCCCTTGAAGAATGTTCTCCCGAACCAGGATTCGAGAGCAGGGGTACCGTAACTCCCGTAAGAGGCGCGCGCGAGCAAGGTGGTCGCATCCACAGCGTAGTTCGTCGGAGTGGGGGTTGTCCCCTGCCGAGAAGGCACAGTATTCCACGAGATCCGACTCCCTCGACCTGCCATACCCACCAGGGCGGATGGATCATACCATGCCGGTATTTCTTTCGTGGCGTTTTCGAATCGCAGGACGTCATTGCCCGTGATGATGAATTCCGGGAAAGAAAGTGGGGAGAGCATCCGGGAGCGCCGTGCGGTATCGGTGGGCGCCGGAGGCGAAGGCGGCTGCGGTTTTTCCTGCGCCCCGGCAAGGGTTGCGACGAGGAGCGCACCGATACCGAGCGGAACGGCGATGAACGGACGGCCGGGTATCATCGAAGTCGTTCCAACCGGTTAGCGGCTTCGGCAGCGGTATCGCTCCCCTTGTACATGCGCAGGATGGTCTCATACGTTTCCCGTGCTTTTGCCGTTTTGCCCTGCCTATCGTACACGGTCCCCAAGTGGAGAAGTGAACGGGCCGACCATTCCACGGAATGCGGGTAGATGTAACAGACGCGGAGGAGAGCGCGTTCGGCTTCCTCGAGTTTCCCTGCATCGAGGAGCGTTTCGCCTGCGCGAAACTGCGCTTCGGCGCCAAGATCGTCCGATCGGGAGCCTGCGATTTCGTTCAACATGGCGACGGCGGCATCGGTTTCACCGTGTCGACCCATGCAACGTGCCTTCTCGATTGCGGCCAGCGTCCCGTACATCCCGAGGGAATCCACGGCGATGGCTTTTTCGAAGTCTGCGGCGGCCGCTTGGTCATCTCCGGCATGGGACTCGGCGATTCCCCGGCGGTAATGGAGTTCTGCAAGAACGGAGGCCGAGGTCGCCGAGGAGATCAGGGCGTTATAGATGGCGATCGCATCGCGCGGTTGCTGTTCGTCAAGCGAGATGCGGGCAAGCTCACGGGCGGCCTCCGGTGAGGCGGCGGGGTCGCTCCCCGGGGGGAGAAGAATTTCCAGCGTGCGGCGCGCACTATCGAATAGCCCCCGTTCGCGGTAAACTTGGGCGAGGAGCAGGCGTGCGGCGGGGAGTTGCGGGTTCGTCGGCGCATCGCGGAGAAACACCACGAGGACATGCGTGGCCTGATCGAGTCGTCGTTCAGCGACGAGTTTTCTCGCGATCGAGAGTGCCACGTTCCCGGCGACCGGCGCGCTGGTATTTTGCGACAGCCAGCGTTCCGCCACGGTGGCCGATTCCGTCGTCCGACCAAGCATGGATAGACACTGAGCAATGCCTTCGAGCGCGTCCGCACAGAGCGGTGAAGAGGGGTAGCGCGAGAGAACCTCGCGATAGGCTTTCTCCGCCTCGATGTACCGTCCACGGTTGTAAAGGCAATCGCCGATACTTTGCGCCGCCCGCGGGGCGAGCGGGCTCTCGGGGTATTGCTGGAGGAGACGTTCGAATTCGACCGCTGCCGAGTCGTATTCCCTCGCCTGGAAAAAGAGCCAGCCGAGGTTGTATTGGCCGTCGTCCGCGAAATCGGATTTCGCATAGGACGCGAGCATGGCACGGATGGTCGCGATTCCTGTTCGCGTGTCTCCGCTCCGGTGTTCCGAAATGCCCGCATGCATGAGGGCGTACGGGGCGAGAGGGTGGGCGGGATAGGTGCGTGCGGCTTGGCGATAGGTGCGCACGGCCTCGGAGTAGCGCTTCAGTGCATACCGCGCGTCTCCCAGCCGAACCAGGGCGTCCATATCCTGGCGTCCTCCGGGATACGCGCGCGTCAGGGCATCGAAGCACTGTTCCGCCTCGGCGTACCGTTCGAGTTTGAAGTACGACCAGCAGCGTCCGTATTGGGCGTCGTACCGGACGTCGGGTTTCGCATCGCCGGCGAGTACCGCCTCGTATGCGTTGATGGCTTCAAGGTAACGTCCGAGCTGGAAGAGAGACTCGCCTTGCCAGAGGAATGCCTCGGCGAGATGCGGGTTCCCCGGGTTGCCGCGCACGAAGTCACGGAAAGCCGCGGCAGCCTTATCGAAACGTCCCGCTTCGAAGAAGCTGTGGCCGAGGCGGAATGCCGCATTGCTCTGTGTCGCTTTCGACGCGGTCGAGTCGCGGAGTACCGCGCTGAAATACGCACTCGCCTCGGCCGGGCGGCGCAGTTTCATGAGCGTTTCACCTGCCATGTACCACGAATCGGCGTGCACATCGCTCGATGGGAATGCATCGATGATATGTTCGAACCGGTTGAGGGCCTCGGAGAGACGATCCGACCGGTAGGCGAGCATCCCCAGTTCGAAGTGCGCGTTATCCGCCCATGCGCTCGTCGGGTGCGCGCGCACGAACTCTTCCAGCGTCTGGTTCGCCTCGTCCACCCTGTCCGCTGTGCGGAGGGCAATGCCCTTTCCGTAAGCCGCCGCTTCCGCGATGGCGTCGCCTCCTCCGAGAAGACTGTCGAACTCTGCGATGGCTTCGCTGTATTTCCGGAGTTCGATGAGGCTCAGCCCGAGCGTGTAACGTATCGACCGCGCTCGGCTGTGCCGCGGATACGCCTCGAGATACGCTCGGCAGTGCAGAACCGCTGCGGGGTAATCCTTCGAAAGGTAACGAATCTCAGCACGCATGGCGAGGCGCTCGGCTGCATTGTCGGCATCAGGGCTGTCGGTGAGGCTGTCCAGCCATGTTTCTGCCCGATCGCGCTCGCCCATGCCGAAGAGGCAAGCGGCGATACGTGTCAATGCGCTGGAACGGAGCGGCGATGTGGGATACGTGTCCAAAAAGGCGGTATATCCCTCGTATGCATCCGCGAAACGCTGTTCGCGCTCATCCATGAACGCGAGCGAAAAATCGGCGTAATCCCGGATGCGACCGGAAGGGTAATGCTCGATCGCCAATCGGAAAAACATGCGTGCGGTCCGGGAATCCCCCTCGTTGAATGCGCTCTCACCAGCCCAGTATGCCGCCTCGTGAGCAATTTCCGACTCCGGGAATTCGCGGATGACGCGCTCGAAAATCGAACGGGCTTTTCCGTACTCGCGGCGCCGGAAAGCGATCTCGCCCGTGCGGAATAGGGCTTTATCCGTAAAAGAGTGACGAGGGTAGCGTTCGAGAAAATCCGAAAATGCAATCTCGGCGTCCGTGAACAGCTCGCGCCGAAAAAGGCATTCCCCCGCATAATACTGCGCGTCCGCAGCAGCAATGCTTTCAGGGTATTTCTTGAAAAAGGAAACGAATTCACCATACGCGATGTCGTAGTTTCCATCGTGAAAGAGCCCCATCGCGAACGCGAGATCCTGTTGCTGCTTCTGAACGGTGTCTTGACCGCACACCGTGGAAACGATGATGAATGTCCCCAGAGATGTGGCCATCAACGTACGGAGGTTCATTTCCGCTTTGGAATCTTGGAATATTGGGTAAGACTTAAAGCAACGCTCGAAAAAGTCATTGTAACTCGATCAAAGGTAGTGCATACCATACCCAGTGTCAAGGGGAAAAGGCAGCTGTCTAAGAGGATCACGCAAGGAAAGGAAAACGAATAGGCGAGGTACAATGATTATGGTGAAAAGATTCTGTGAGCCTCAAGAAATTTTCCGGTCGAAACGGATATTTTCCTCTCTGGGACGTTTTCCGTATTCTGCGCATGGAAATTCTACGTGGGGGAGTAATGAAGCCCGATCATGCGGCAAACGGCTTCGATGTTTCCTTTGCGCTGGAAAAAATCCGGCGAGCGAAAGAAGAGGTGAATGAACGGCTGGTTGACCGCGAGGAGGTAGTTGACCAGATCTTCTACGCTCTGATTACGAGGGAGCACGCGCTTGTCCAGAGCAGAACCGGCGCGGCGAAATCTCTCCTCGCAAGGCAAATTTTCGCAATGTTCGAAGGTGCCCGCCTCTTTCAAGTTCAAGCTTCAAAGGAACAGCAGCCGGACACCTATTTCGGGGCACTCGATATCGAGGAGTTGAAGAAAGGGCGAGTCGTGCATAACACCCGCGGTTCGCTGGTCGATGCGGAATTCGGCTTTATCGATGAAATCTTCGATGCGAACGATTACACCCTACGAGCCCTCCTGACGACCCTCAACGAACGCGCTCTCGTACTCGGGGCGCAGGTTGTCCCTGCCCCCCTTCACACGGTTATCGCGGCGACGAATTACCTGCGAATCAGTGAGGTAACCGAGGCGGTGCTCGACCGCTTCGTGTACAAATCGGTGATCCACCCGTCCAAGGAACCTGCCGCCCAGTATCTGATCGCCCGCCGATACCTCCGCCATGGGGGACAGCCCGCCCCACCTCGGGAAACCGTACCCTTCACGTTGCTCGATCGGGTCTCACGCATCGTCACGGGGAACGACCCAAGGCTGACCGTCCGGGTCCCCGCCGAGGTCGTGTTTCTCGCCAACATCGCCGTGAAGTATTTCGAGACGGCCAGGAACAGGCGCATCAAGGAAAGGCCGCAGGACCACCCGTACACGAAAGACGGTTACATTTCCCCGCGCACGTACGCGAAGGGCCTCGATACCCTCCGTGCGAGCGCTTTCCTCGACGGCCGCACCGAAGTCACTGCCGACGACATCGTGAATCTCCGCTACCTGCACACCATCGTCGGTTTGAAAGACCAGGAGGAGCTTTTCCGGAAATCCGTTGAAACCGTTTTGCGGCATTACACGACGGCAGGTGCATGGGATCAGCTTCGGACTCTCCTCGCGTTCCAGGAACTTCTCGATTCCCTCCGCACTCAGCCGGAAATGCTTTCCCAACCCGTCACACTCTTGGAAGAGTTCCCCTTCCGTCGCAACCTACTCGAGTGGGTCAAGGACAAACTGGGTCTCGAAAGGGGCGGTATCGCGGTCAACCGCCGTCTCTTCGAGTCGTTCATCGAGAGCATAGAGCCGAAGACCGAAGAAATCCTCGATCTCAAGCGGAGACAGGAGATGGAGATCGCGAAGCTTTTCCGAGCAGCGACGGAGGATTGACGAGGTGAGGGAGCCCTTTTTCCGCGTGATGGAAGAACTGGGGTTCTTCGAGAGAATCGAGGGAAAATTACCTGAGCATTTCACGGCGGTCTACGAGATCGCCCGCGTGCTGGATAACCCTGCCCACGTTCTCACCAGGCGCCTTTCACCCGCGTTGAAGCTCGGCCATCCCGGACGACGGGCCGCTGAACGTCCGCCGGAACCTGAGCAAGCGGCCGTACCCGTGCTCGCCGGGGAGGACGAATACGAGGCCGGAACGATTCGTTCACCGCGAGACATTCCCCGGATGTACCTCTCGCAGTGGCTTTTCCCCCAAGAGGTCCTGTATCGAAAACTGGCGAAGAAAGAACTCCTCGTTCCTTATCCGAAAGCGCCGTGCGTGTACCCCGTGGAACCGGACCGACGCGGCTACGATCCCGACGCACGGAAACAGAAACTTTACATTCTCTTGGACACATCGTCGTCCATGGCGGTGAAGAACCGTATCCATGTCGCGAAGGCGGTGTGCTACCACATGCTGGTCCGGAACATGCGGGAACTCGGCTTCATCACGATGCGCACATTCGACGTGTCGGTGGGAGAAAGGCACGAAGCTTGCGACCGGCAGGGGTTCCAGGACTTGTTGAGACTCCTCGCGCGTGTTCGCACTCTCGGAGACGGCACGGCGATGGCTCGGGCCGTGATGCAGGCGGTGGAGGACATCGCTCGGGTACCTTCGCTCGCATCTGCAGAGATCCTGATCATTACTGATGGCGCCTGTGTCCTCGATGAAGAGCGTATCCGCGCCTTGATGGAGAGACACAAGGTCGTCATCCATACTGTCAAGATCGGGCGGATACGCCTATACCCGCCGCGCAGTGTTCTTCACGACATGCTTTTCGCTTCCGGAGGAAAGGGAAGCAGAGTCATCGCCGACATGCAGGCGAAGGAAAGGGAACTCCGCCGCCTGAGAGATGCGGCACACTCGCCGCAGCGGCGCCGCCTATACGAAGAATCGCTCGCTTCCGTACGCAGGGAAATCGAGAAGGCAATCCGCATTCGGACGGACGAAATCGTCTCGGGCTATGGGCGCGAACTGGAACGGCTCAGCAGGGTCTACGTAGAAATCGACGATATGGACATGGCCGAGCTCTTGCCCGACCGTGAGGAAAGCGGGCGGGAACTGCGCCGCCTGCTCGAATCCGTCCGCGGGGAGATGGAAGACCCCGTTTCGTCGACGGCAGTGAGAAAACTCGCTCTGCTATGCGCCCATGCCGAGTTTCTTTCGTCGGTCTTCGAAGAGAAGAGGGGTGACGGTATGTTCACGCGCATCGCGCAGGAAACACACGAGTATCTGTTGCCTTTTCTCGGAGGCAAACATGGGGCAGGAGCGTATGGAAGCGAGATACTGTTCGGTGATGACATGCGCGATGTGCGATGGATCCTTTCCGTACCGGGTTTACGTCGAACCTCGTTATGGCGTCTGCTCGAATATGTAATCCGATCCGCTCTTCGCAGCTTCCGAAACATGAAACCGGCGAGCAGCATGGCGAGGAAAGGAAGCGCTCGACGGTGTGGTTCACGGTTCGTGGAGGGGTATTCGAGTTCTAAGAATTCAGAGCGAGTACGGTGAACGGAGATGCAGAAAGAAAAACTCGGAAAAACTGCCGATGCCCCGACGAAAAAAGCGTGGCTCGAAGGGATGAAGAGCCTGCTCCCGTATACGCATCTGGGATGGGTTCTGGTCGGGACGATGCTCGTATGTTTCGCGATCGGCTATGGCCTCGATGCGTGGTTAGGTCTTTCCCCTTTGTTCACGATTGCGTTTTCCGTCGCCGGCATCGTCGTGGGGCTGATCCAGCTTCTACGCCAAGCGACGGAGATGTTTCGGAAAATGGGGAAGTGAAACGCGAGTATGGTCCATACATTTCTGCCGGAGATCCAATTTTCGAATATCGACGGGAATGGAGAAGAAAGGAGAATATGGTTCTTTCTTCGCACCGTTGGATATTTGCATCTATGATTGCATCTTTCCGTGACGTTTTCGGTTTCGGGAACGTGCCAGAAAGAGCCGCTCATACCCACCACATGGTGGATATACATTCCCTCGACAATGCATCGATACACGAGCGATCCAGTGCATCTTTCGCCGAGACGGTCGATTGATGGTTTCTCACGGACCGAACGAACGCATGGCGAAGGGAAACGAGTCGCGAGGTCTATCCGCTTCGGAAAATCCTTTCTCGTCATCCCCTTCTCCGGCATATTCCTCCTCTTCCTGCTGATCCCGGCAGCTGGTCTTGCAAGAGCGTTCGCGGAGAGCGGGGAATACCAACGCGGGGGTGGAAACGACACGGTATTTCCCATTCCCCGGCATACAGTGGTTGAGGGACATGTCCGAAGCGACCGGGGGCTGAACGATATGTCCCCGTCCGAAGAAATGATGAGTGTGTTGGAACATAAGGTCGAGAATTCCCACATCATCCACGAATACCCTCTACCGCCCATCCGACTGCCCGAGAACTGGAAAGTGACGATCGCTGGCGTGACGGTGAATTTCTCGCCGTCTCGGCACATCGTCTATATGTGGATATCTATGCTCTTGACCGTCGTATTGACCGTGCTCGCGGCGCGACAGAACAGGCGGAGGCTCGTACCTCACGGTTTCGGGAACATGATCGATGCGGTCGTCGTGTTCATCCGCGACGAGGTCGCACGTCCATTTCTCGGAAACGATGCACGTCGGTTCATGCCCCTCTTATTGACGTTTTTCTTTTTCATCTCCACGATGAACCTTCTCGGTCTGATCCCGTTCGGGTCGACACCGACGGGCAATATCAACGTCACCGCAGGGCTGGCGCTCGTCACGCTCGGGTTGATGATCGGCGGTGGGATGCGGGCGAAGGGGGTGTTCGGGTACATGAAGGACCTCGTTCCGGCGGGGCTACCGGCACCTCTCTACATCATTCTCGTCCCGATCGAGATCTTGGGCCTCTTCACCAAGCCCTTCGCCCTGACCGTCCGTCTTTTCGCGAACATGTTGTCCGGGGCTCTGGTAATCGGGGCGTTCTACGCCTTGATTTTCGGGATGGACACGGTCCTGATCGCGCCGGTTTCCATCGTGTTCCTGTTGTTCATGTCCGTTCTGAAGATGTTCGTCTGCCTTCTCCAGGCGTACATCTTCACGCTTCTGTCTTCCTTTTTCATCGGGATGTCCATCCACCACGCTCATTGAAGCTCAATGCATTTCCGTCAATACTCTTTCACAACGAATCATGGAGGAATATTATGGAGGGTTTCGGTCTTGCCCATCTCGCCGCAGGTATCGGTGCCGCCATCGTCGTCGTCGGGGCGGGTCTCGGTATCGGGAAACTCACCGCAGCGGCCCTGGAAGCGATCGGCCGCCAGCCCGAGGCATCCGGCGATCTGCGCGGCGCCATGATCATCATGGCGGCCTTCATCGAAGGGATCGCGCTCTTCGCGATCGTCGTCTGCCTCTTGCTCGCCATCAAGAGCGCATGACGGTTTTTTCTTCGACATCGCATCTGTTGAGCGCGGTACAGGTATTTCGGTGACAGGAACACCGACTCGAAAGGAGGGATCATGGAAACGTTGTTGAGGATCGAGCCGGGCATGATCATTTGGACCCTGCTCACCTTCGGTCTCCTTCTCTATCTTTTGAAAAAGTTTGCATGGAAACCTCTTCTCGGCGCTCTCGAATCACGCGAGGAGCGGATTCGCAGCGATCTCGTCCGCACGAAGCACGCACGGGAAGAAGCGGAGAAACTCGCAGCGGAACGCCGGGGACAATTACAGGCCGCCGAGCTCGAGGCGAGGCGCATCATCGATGAGGCGAGGAAAACGGCCGAGAACCTGCAAAAGGAAATTCTTCGCCAGGCCGACGAAAAGGCACAGGCGAGAATTACGCAAGCACTGGCCGAAATCCGGCGGGAAAAGGAAACAGCGTTCGCACAGCTCAAAGCCCAGGTCGCCGATTTCGCCATTGCAGCCGCCTCCCGTATTCTCCGGGAAGAAGTGGACTCCGACCGGAACCGACAGCTGGTGGACGAGTTCATCGCACGGCTTCCCCGCAACTGACGACTCCGGTATTCCGCTATGCTCATCCCACGCATCGCCAGGCGGTACGCCCATGCAATCGCTGATATGATCCATCAGCACGCAGAGGGCGAAGCGATTCTCCGTGACCTGGACAGCGTGCGAGCGGCGCTCCACGCATCCCGTGAACTGCGTGTTTTCGTCGCTTCACCGGTGGTCCCGGCGGCGAAGAAGGAAGAGGTTCTCCACGCGCTCTTCTCCGGGCGGATCCGACCGGAAACGTTCGATATCCTGCGTTTCCTCCTTCATAAACGCAGGGAACAGTCCACCCTTGAGATCATCGAGGCAGTGTATGACGTGGAACGCGAACGCCGGGGGATTACGGTCGTTTCCGTGACAACGGCCCGTCCGCTCGACGAGTCGCACAAGTCCCGGCTCACCGAGCGTCTGGAAAGAATGACGGGTAGGCGCATCGAGGCGGGGTTCACCGAGGATCCGGCATTGATCGGGGGCGTCATGGTGCGCGTTGGGGACAGGGTTTACGACGGCAGCGTAAAGAGGAGGCTCGAAATACTCCACCGGCGGCTCGTTGCGGGTTCCGCGTGATATGATGAAAAGGCTGTATCGGGACTCGCTATTCCTTATCACTATGCAAGGCATCTTTTCTCATGGCAGAAGTACGACCGGATGAAATCTCTGCGATTCTCCGTAAACAACTCAGCGGTTTCGAAAGCGACATCGACATTTACGACGTCGGGACTGTTCTCCAGGTCGGGGATAGTGTCGCGCGCGTTTATGGATTGACACACTGCATGGCGGGCGAACTCATCGAGTTCCCCAATGACGTGTTCGGCATGGCCCTCAACCTCGAGGAAGACAATGTCGGCTGCGTACTATTCGGCGAGTCCTTGAACGTCCACGAGGGCGATACCGTGAAACGGACGGGACGCGTGATTTCCATCCCCGTCAGCGACGCCGTTCTCGGGCGCGTCATCGACCCTCTCGGGAGGCCGATCGACGGGCGCGGCGTCATCGAGGCGGACCGCTACTTCCCCATCGAACGGAAAGCTCTCGGCGTCATCCAGCGCCAGCCGGTGAAGGAACCCCTCCAGACAGGGCTGAAAGCGATCGACTCGATGATCCCGATCGGCCGCGGACAACGGGAGCTCATTATCGGCGATCGGCAGACGGGGAAAACCGCCATAGCCCTGGATACAATCATCAACCAGCGCAACACGCACACCGAGGAAGCGAAGCGCCGGGGCATTCAACCGGTCTACTGCATTTACGTCGCCATCGGGCAGAAGGGTTCCACCGTTGCGCAGGTATACGCCAAGCTCCAGGAAGAGGGAGCGATGCCGTATACGACTATTATCGCCGCAAACGCGAACGATCCGGCGCCAATGCAATACATCGCCCCATACTCGGGGGCGACGATCGGGGAGTATTTCCGCGACAATGGACGCCATGCCCTCGTCGTATACGATGACCTCTCGAAACAGGCGTCCGCGTACCGCGAAATTTCGCTCCTTCTCCGAAGACCTCCCGGCCGCGAGGCGTATCCCGGCGATGTGTTCTACCTGCATTCACGCTTGCTCGAACGGGCCTCGAAACTCAGCGATGAGCTCGGCGGGGGGAGCCTTACCGCGCTCCCCATCATCGAAACGCAAGCCGGGGACGTAGCTGCCTATATCCCCACGAACGTCATTTCCATAACCGACGGCCAGATCTACCTCGAGCCGTCGCTCTTCAACGCGGGCCAGAGACCCGCCGTCAACGTCGGCATTTCGGTGTCACGTGTGGGCGGATACGCTCAGGTAAAAGCCATGCGGAAAATCGCCGGCTCGCTCCGGCTCGATCTCGCACAGTACCGGGAGCTCGAGGCCTTCGCGAAATTCGGGTCAGACCTCGACAAGACCACTCAGCACCTGCTCCGCCGCGGTGCACGGCTCATGGAGCTCCTCAAGCAGCCGCAGTACTTGCCTATGCCGGTCGAGGAACAGATCGTCAGCATCTACAGCGGCGTCAAAGGGTATCTCGACGAGATTCCCGTTGAGCACGTCCAGCGGTTCGAAATGGAGTTCCTCGAGCTGATGCGGAACCGACACCGCAAAATCCTCGAGACGATTGCGGACACACGGGAAATCAGCGAAACCTTGCAAGCGGAACTCGAAACGGTGCTCCGGGAGTTTGCCGCATCTTTTAAAATTTCCCTGAACTCCGAGGCTTGATACCATGGCCGGCCTCCGCGATATCCGCCGCCGCATCGCCGCGATACGGAGCACGGCGAAGATCACGCAGGCGATGAAACTCGTCGCGGCCGCGAAGCTTCGGCGCGCCCAAGAAGCAGTGATCGCCGCCCGACCGTACGCGGTAAACCTTAAAACGCTCATGGCACACCTCTTGGAACGCGTCGAGGAGGACAGGCTCCCCATCTGGCTTCGACAGGACACAGGCAACGGCGTTTTGGTTGTCGTCGTCTCCGCCGACCGGGGGCTCTGCGGTGCGTTCAACACGAATGTCATCCGCGAGGCGGAGCGGCTCATCACCGATAAGTTCAGCGAGTGGCACGAAGCGGGGAAAGTCCGCGTCATGACGATCGGGAAACGAGCATATATGTACTTCGTCAAGCGCGATTACGAATTGTACGGGAAGCATATCGGCATCGTCAATAACCCGAACCCCGCGGTTGCGCGGGATATCGTCGAGGAGATCGTTTCCGGTTACCGGGCGGGGACCTTCGACCGGGTGGAAATCGTATACAATGAGTTCAAGTCGGTCATCCAGCAGAATCTCAAGGTGGATACCCTCCTGCCGATACCGACCGACGTGGACCCGGTCATCGAGATCCTCAAACGCAAGCGGAAAACCGCCGTCAATTACATCTACGAGCCTTCGGAACAGGGTGTGCTCGATGTTCTCATCCCGAAACACCTCCGCTTCAGAATGTATCATGTCCTTCTGGAGTCCAACGCCGCCGAACAGGGCGCGCGCATGACTGCCATGGACGCGGCGACCGAAAACGCGCACGAGTTGATCGAGACTCTCCAGCTCGAGTATAACAGCGCCCGCCAGGCGAGCATTACAAAGGAACTTCTCGAGATCGTCAGTGGGGCCGAGGCCCTCAAAGAGGGGGCGGGAGCATGATGCCGTATCGAAGCACCGAAATCAACGGCAGGGAGGGAATGGACGGTAGAAATCATGAGGTCCTCGGCGACTAACGTACACCGCCCATGTACACAGGTGCTTGCGTACTCATCCGCCTCTTTCGAACCAAGGCCGTTGAAAAAGACCAACCATTCTCCTCGAATCGAGTATCTCCCTTCGTTTTAGCCGCATTCCCCCCCTATCCCCTGAAAGAAAGCGCATCTCCCAGGCGGTTCTGTAGAAGATTGATGGTTTGGGAGAGAGTGGGAAATTCCATAAAAAAAGGAACGGGAGCCAGACTCCCGTTCCATCACTACCGATTTGATTTGTATTCGCGGTTGGTTTTCGGCTGATGTCCCCTGCCGCAGAACCTCAGCGCGATAAGACGAGACGATGCGACGTCACTCCTGTAGAACTTAATAGGTGCGCGAAGTACACGCCGCTCGAAAGCCCTGTCGCGTCGAATACCATTGAATGCAGGCCTTCGTTGAGCTGTGCATGATCCAGAAGGCGTGCAACTTCCTTTCCCGACGCGTCGAAGATCACGAGCGTAATGGTTTCCGGTGCAGGGAGCGTAAAGGAGATAGTGGTCGTCGGGTTGAAGGGATTCGGGAAACTGTGCATTGCCAGGAAAGCGTTCGGAGAGAGGCTGAGCGAAACGATGGGGGAGTAATCGAAGGACCCATCGCGGTCGATTTGCCGGAGGCGGTAGTGGACGACAGTCAAGCCGGTGAGGTCTTCTCCATCGACGAAGGAATATGTGCGAGGGGAGTTCACTGTGCCGGCGCCTTCGACGAAGCCGACGACCTGCCAGTTCTCGCGGTCGCTCGAGCGCTCGATCTCGAAGCCGTAGTTGTCCGCTTCCGTGGCGGTCTTCCAGGTCAGGTGCACGCTACCGCTCTTCAAGACAGCGTTAAAAGAGACGAGCTCGACGGGAACGAGATTGTCGATTTGGAAATCGTCTAAACCCCATATCTGAGAATTCTGAGCATTGTTTCCGCCTTGATTTGCGGGATCACCAACGGAGAAACAGATGGCCATATAGAAGTTCCCATTCGGCGGAATGTAGACATTGTTGATATCGAGTATCTGTGCGACTTCCATCAGAGGGTATCCCGAAGATGGGTTGTTGTTGTTCGCATCGGGAGTACTGGTGTAACCGGATCCAACCCCGACCCAGTAATATGCGGGATCCGGGTTCATCATCGTTTCGGAGAATTGGGCATTCGGATTATATGTGTAGAAGAATTTGATATTTGTACCTGCCGGGTTCGTATCGTTGTAATACTTCTCGAGCTTGTACGAAATCCTCATGTCGGTAAGAGGTCCAGATATGTTGTTGTAATACCAGGCAATCGCAACCTGGGAGTAAGCGTTCGGGCGCTGACAGAAGGCGAGAGACCTGTCAGTGGTCTGAGAGTATCTATCGTCGAAGCAATTGAAAGTCAGATTCGCGCCGGGGTTGATCGGGTAAGAAGTGACGACCTGATCGACCGTGGTACCGAATTGAGGGTTGTTCCAAGGGGGGACGGTTCGGAACGCGTTTGGAGTCCTCACGATACGCCAATTGGACGGGAGGTTGGACCCTGTCATGCTGTCGAACGTCTCCGTGTAGTTGATGAGCGGTGCCGGCGACTGGGCCACGCTGATCGCCGTGAGGACCGCTAAAACCGCCGCGATTCGAACGAAAGATCTCATTTTAGACTCCTTATTTGAAGTAGGGAATTTCGTTTCAAGTTGAAAAACAGGAAATAACTTCTATGCCAATGTTTTCCGTTCGCTGGAACCTTTAAAAGCGATGTGGGAAACGAAATGATGAATCGCTCCTCTTCTCGTTATCGATTTTTCCGCTGTAACGGATTTGAACGCGCCCGTTGATGTGTACCATTTCTCTACAGGATTTATCCAATTAGATAAAATCGCTTTTCCATACCCATTTGTTCCGCGGAGTTCGTCCACGCGAATCCTCCTCCGCAGGGCGGTAAATCAAAGAAAGAAGATGTTAGGTATGAATAACGGGCACCTACAACACGAATCGAACACCGTTATCGCTTTCCCCTTCTCGGATGCCGCGCTCGGGGATCTCCATCCTCTCTGTCGCTCATATTCGCGACATGAATCTCATCGAGCGTTTCGTGTGGATAATCCCTCACGCAGACGGGGTCGTCGGTATTCCTCCGTTTCGTGTTGTCTTTAATCGCATTATACGACAGCAAGAGTACAAAGTCAATACATTCGTTACATAAGGACATAATGCAGCTGACATGGCGCATTTTCGAATCATGAACAGGTAGAGACGACTGGTAATGAAAAAGATCTGACAGCGATATCAGTCATTCGCTTTGACTTTTGACGCGGACGCTCTCCTTGTGCAAGGGGATATCCTGCTTCCAAGAAATATCGGGGAAATGTGCCCCTCGTATTGTCTTGTAGGAGAAACCGGATATGTGAAATTCGCATTATGATTCTAAGGTTGGTATTCCTTCAAGGGGACGTATTCCGTCGGCATTTCCGCATCGTCCATGCAGGGTGGGTCTCGGAAGAAGACGTGATGGAGGAGGGGATATGTTACTCCCATACTCGGTCGCTTTTCTCATATGTTCCGTTTCCTACGAGTGGCCCTGACGGCCAAGAGGATTACCGAGCGAGAATGAGTCTCTGCGAAGTTCCATTTGACAAGCTTAAAAGATGTGCGAAGAACACCCCGCTCGAAAGCCCTGTTGCGTCGAATACCATTGAGTGCCTGCCCTCACCGAGTGGAGCGTGGTCCAGAAGCCGGGCAACTTCCTTTCCCGACGCGTCGAAGATCACGAGAGTAATGGTTTCCGGTACAGGGAGCGTGAACGAGATCGTCGTCATCGGGTTGAAGGGGTTCGGGAAACAGCGCATCGCGAGGAAAGCGTCCTGTGAGAGGCTGACCGAAACGATGGGGGAGTAATCGAAATACCCGTCGCGGTCTACCTGACGGAGGCGGTAATAGACGACGTCGAGACCAACGAGATTCTCCTGATCGACGAAGACATACGTGCGTGGCGTATTCACCGTGCCGGCACCCTCGACGAATCCGACGACCTGCCAGTTCTCGCGGTCGCTCGAACGCTCGATCTCGAACCCGTAGTTGTTCGATTCCGTGGCGGTTTTCCACGTGAGGCGCACGTTCCCATTCTTGAAGAGAGCGTTGAATGAAACGAGCTCGATCGGCACGAGCTCATCGATCATGAAATCGTCGAGCGCCCATATCTGGGAGTGGTCTGCGCTGGAATTCCCCGATGGATCGCCGACGGAAAAACACAAGGCGAAATAGAGATTCCCGTTCGGCGGGACGGAGAGATTCGTAATCGTCGCCTGTTGGAACACCTCGAGAAGAGGGTATACCTTTCCGGCAGGGTTGCTGTTATTGCCGTCGGGTATCGATGTGTAACCACTGCCCGCGCCGACCCAGTACGTCGCGGGGTCCGGGTTGATGAGGGATTCGGAAAATTGAGCGTCGGGGTTATACGTGAAGAACAGCTTTACGTTCGTACCGGCCGGATTGGTGTCCTTGTAATATTTTTCCAGCTTGTATGCTACTCGCATCGCGACGAGGGGGACACCGGTGTTGTTGACGAACCATGCCATCACACACTGCGAGTATGTACCGGTTGCCTGGCGGAACCCGAGCGCACGATCGGTCGTTAGCGAGGACCTGTTATCGAAACAGTTGAACGTCTTGTTCGTCTGGGGTACAATAGGGTACGAGTTGACGACGTAATCGACGGTAGTCGAGTATGTGCTGTTCCACGATGGAACGTCACGGTAATTGGCCGAACTCCTCACAATGCGCCAGTTCGAGGGAAGATTCGTACCCGTTCCCATGTTATCGAACGTTTCGGAATAGTATGTGATCGGAAGGGGGGACTGCCCGGAGGACATTCCAGTGATTGTTGCGAAGGTAAGTGCGATGAATAACAAGTGCCGCATGATTTCGCTCTCCGTGTTTCGCATGCTGTATCAAAATTCATTGAAGATGATTCTTAATTTTCATGCCACTCGGTTAGAAAGGATAGAACTCGAGAATCTTTCCGAATGAGTAGATTTCGATGCCGCAGGAAAAACCCACGACATCGTATCCTTGTTCTAGAATGGAGCAGAGAGATCCTGTCGTAGCGTTCTGAAACAAAACAATCTTGTTGAATTCGAGAAGATTCTCTGTGGGAAGATTTCTTTTTAAATGACAGGTGTCTCCCGCTGCGCCCTGTCCACCAGCTGCATTTCATTCTGTTAGCGGCTCATGTTCGCCGTCTGTTACGACGAAAGCTTCCATTGGCATTCAAAATTTCGGGTTCTATCTTTGCAGAATGAATTTTTTCGGCAAAATCTTTAAAGGGCCGATCATGAAGCCGACCTCATTCCCCGTAACGTTCATGTGCGTCGTCTTTTTCGTGTTTCCTGGTGCGCTACCCGCGCAAAAGGTCGCGACCTGGTCGGCCCGTCTTGACCAGGAGAAGGTGAAACAAGGAGGGGAGGCTGTTGTTCTGGTCAGCGCCAAGATCGATTCGGGCTGGCACATTTATGCCGCTACACCGATGCAGGAAGGGCCGGAGGAAACGCGGATTGACTTTGCCCGGGACGCACCTTTACAGAAGATAGGTACTGTCCGCCAACCGAAACCGAACGTCGCATTCGACCAGGCGTTCGGGATTAACACGGAGTATTTCGAGCGCGAGGTCACCTTCCGTATCCCGGTCCGGATCGGTACAAACGTTCCCGCAGGTCCGGTGAAAACGGTTGCACGCGTCAGGTACATGGGCTGCAACGACAGGCTTTGCATTCCCCCACGGAATGTCGAGGTCCCCTTAGCCTTCGAGGTTATCCCTGGGGATTCCGCGAAGACCGCCGAGGGGATGCCCGCGCATGAAACGACAGGCAAGGGGGAAATGGATACCGGAGCACCTTTGACTGGCGGCTATGGGGATGCTCGTGAAGTGGAGGCTGCACGAAGCCAGGGGTTGTGGGCGTATCTGGGGCTCGCGATGACCATGGGAGCGCTTTCACTTTTAACACCGTGCGTGTTCCCCATGATACCGATCACGATCTCGTTCTTCACGAAACGGGAGCAGGCGACGCGCGGGCGCGGTGTTCGCGACGCACTGATCTACTCCTTCGGTATCGTTTCCACCTTTACGGTTTTGGGCGTCCTCTTGGCTGTGCTTTTCGGCGCATCTGGAATCAACAAATTTGCGGCGAATCCGTGGATCAACCTCCTCATCGCGGGCATCTTCATCGCTTTCGCCCTTAACCTCTTCGGGCTGTTCGAAATTGTCGTCCCATCCGGCCTGCTCACACGAATGACGGAGGCTTCCGGGAAAGGGGGCGGGATCGTCAGCCTTCTCCTCATGGGATTGACGTTCACGATGACGAGTTTCACGTGCACAGTGCCCTTCATCGGCACCGTCATGGTAGCGGCGGCGTCCGGTGAAATCTGGTGGTCCGTCGCGGGGATGCTCGCATACTCCGTCGTATTCGCATGCCCATTCTTTCTCCTCGCGTTGTTCCCCTCGTGGTTGAAAACGCTACCGAAAAGCGGGGGCTGGCTCAACTCGGTGAAAGTCGTCATGGGCATGCTCGAACTTGCAGCTGCCATGAAGTTCATTTCGAACGTCGACTTGGTCTGGGCTCTCGGTATTCTCAGCCGAGACATGTTCCTCTCGTTCTGGGTCGGGATCGGCTTCATGACGTCGCTATACCTCATCGGCCTCTTCCAGCTGCCGCACGACACGAAGCCGGAGCGTATCGGGGTGTTCCGCATGCTCTTCGCTGTGTTCTTTCTCGGGATATCCGTCTATCTCTACACCGGGCTCGGGGCAAGACCTCTCGGTGAAATCGATGCGTTTCTCCCCCCCATCGAGTACAATATGACCATACGAGCGGTCCGGGGCGGTTCACCCGTACTCCCGACACCAGCGAACCCTGCCATGAAGAGTTCCGGAGCTTCGGGTATCGGTGAGGCCGACCGCTGGGGAACGGATTACGACGAATCCCTTCGCATTGCACATCGGGAAAACAAGCTCGTTTTCATCGATTTCACCGGTCTCTCGTGCACCAACTGCCGTTGGATGGAATCGAACGTGTTCACCCTGCCGGAGGTCCGCGAACTGCTTTCCCGATTTGTGATCGTACGCCTCTATACGGACATGAGCGGCGAGGAATCGCTCCGGAACAGGAAAATGCAAGAAGAACGGTTCGGAACGGTTGCACTCCCTTTGTACGCCGTCATGAGGTCGGACGATACGATTGTCGACACATTCCCGGGCATGACACGCAAGCCTGAGGAGTTCGTGGCATTCCTCAAAAGAGCGCTCGACAAAGGCATGAGTGCTCGCAAGACCGACGGATGACATGAAGGGGAAGCGGGATGTTGCCCATCCCTTGAGCGGTTCCCCATCCGCTCCTTGCTTTTGTGCATCCGCACAGCCGATACGAGGGCAAAGGATGTAATTGTCCTTTTTTCGGGGCACGGGGTTTCTCAAGAGAACGATCGTTTCAAAACGGCGTGAGGAGGCACGGGAGGCCTCGACCGAGCGATCACTCGATCTCCGGGCGGTTGAAAAATGATCGAGTGGGCGTTATGTTTCTCGCGTTGATCCCGCGGATACCGCGGCGGGCGAAGAAGACCCGGCAAGGTCCATTGCACCTGAGAAACCGAAATGGAAGATCCTCAGGAATATTACGACGCGCTGCGAGCACGCATCGACGAGAGACTGGCATGCGTCGTGGAGCGCCGAGAACCGGTCACCATGTACGAGCCGGTCCGCTATGTGCTCGGCGGGGGGGGCAAACGTGTACGTCCTGTTCTCCTGCTCGTTTCCTGCGAGGCAGTGGGGGGAGCGATCGAGGACGCAATCGACGCAGGGGTGGCGGTGGAAATTCTCCACAATTTCACGCTTGTCCATGATGATATCATGGACAACGCGGACCTGAGGAGGGGCAGGGCAACCGTCCACAGGAAGTGGGACGCGAACGTTGCGATCCTCGTCGGCGACCAATTGATCGGAATCGCCTACATGTGCCTCCTCCGGACGAAAAACGGTGATATCCGGAAACTCGTCGACGTGTTCACGCAAGGGATGATCGAAGTGTGCGAGGGGCAGAGCTACGACAAGGAATTCGAGTCTGCACCCTCTGTGACGGAAGAGGAATACCTCATGATGATCGGGAAGAAGACCGGGAGGCTGGTCGCCATGTCAGCCGAACTCGGTGCCCTGATCGGGAACGGAGATGATCGTCAGCGGGTGGCACTCGCTCGATATGCCACGGCACTCGGGTGCGCTTTCCAAATACAGGACGATCTCCTCGACGTCACGGGGGACGAAAGATCGTTCGGGAAATGCGTGGGCGGGGACATTCTCGAGGGGAAAAAAACGTACCTCCTCGTATCCGCCATGAACACCGCGGAAGGAAAGGACCGCGATATCTTGATGCATGTCGCGGGACGCCGTTCTCCCTGGCCGGGTATCGTTGAGGAAGTAACGGAGATTTACCGGCGTCTCGGGGTCATCGAACGTGCACGCGAACGGGTCCGGCAGGATACCGAAAGTGCTATTCGCGCTCTGGGGGATCTCCCCCCCGGGAGGGGCAGGGACATGCTGACGTGGATGGCGGGTATGCTCCTGGAGCGTACATCGTGAGTCGGGTACGGATGATCGAGAGAACCGTTACGATCAAGAACAAGGCCGGTTTGCACACGCGTCCCGCGGCGGGTCTCGTCAAGCTCGCCTCGCGGTTCCGGTCGGAGTTCTTCATCCGCAAGGACGGTATCGAGATCAACGGCAAGAGCATCATCGGTGTCATGACGCTGGCGGCGGAGCGCGGCTCGCAACTGACACTCGTCTTCGACGGTGAGGACGAGGAGGAAGCGGCGAGGACGGTGTGTGCGTATTTCGACGAGGGTTTCGGTGAACCCTGATCGCAAAGAAAGCGGCCGAGGGGGGGGACCGGAAGAGCCGAAAGAACAGATCCTCCGGGGTTTACCGGCTTCAGCGGGGATGGCTATCGGTCCGGCGTACCTCTACGAGCGAGAAGAGGTCTTCGTCGCCGAGCGCACCCTCGATGAGGCGGAGATCGCATGGGAGCTCACGCTGCTCAAAGACGCATTTACGCGCGCGAACCACGAGCTCGAGAATATCACCGAGTATGCCCGGGAACGTCTCGATCAAGAAGCAGCCGCGATCTTCGAAAGCCAGATCATGCTCTTGAACGACCCGGAATTGTTCCGTGCCATCGAACGACGGATACGACTCGAGAAAAAGAACGCGGATTTCCTGATCCACCAGGAACTCGAGCGATACAAAGCCCTGCTCATCACGACGAACGACCCCCTGTTCCGCGACCGCATTCCCGACCTCGACGAAGTGGCGCAGCGTCTCCTTCGCTGCCTTCAGCGGAAGCGGCTTCGCTCCTCCGTGGAAGGGAAACATATCATCGTCGCGAATCAACTCTCCCCTGCCGACACCATCCTTTTCAGCCGAAACGACGTGCTCGGTTATGCCACGGACCTCGGCGGAGTGACGTCGCACGCTGCCATCCTCGCCCGTTCTTTGAAGATCCCGGCGGTCGTCGCACTCCACGAGGCCACAGCATCGATACGCACAGGCGATCCCTTGATCATCGACGGCCATCGGGGCCTGCTCATCATCCATCCGACTCCGGAGCGTGTCCGGGAATACGAGAAAAAAATCGAACGCACACGCGCCCTCGAGGCGAAGATGGACGGACTCGTGCACTTACCGGGGGCGACACCGGACGGCCGTACGGTGGACATCGACGCGAATGCAGAGTTCGTCGACGAGTGCGAGTATATCCTCGCACAGGGTGCGGGCGGGATCGGGTTGTACAGAACGGAGCATCTCTATCTCCTCGAAGGGGGATTCCCCTCGGAGCAGGAACAGTACATCGCCTACAGCACGATCGCATCCATGATGTACCCTCGCAAGGTCATCATCCGCACCTTCGATATCGGAGGGGAAAAGCTGACCGATCGGCAGTACGAGGAGGAAAACCCATCGCTGGGATGGCGTGGGATCCGCGTTCTCCTCGACAAACCGGAAGTGTTTCGTCAGCAGTTGCGAGCAATCCTGCGGGCTTCGGCAGCGAAGAACGTCAAGCTCATGTTCCCGATGATTTCGGGATTGGCCGAACTGCGGAGAGCGCTCGCCCATCTCGAGGATGTGCGGCGAGAGTTGCGCGACAGCGGAGTCCTCTTCGACCAGCACATGGAAGTAGGGATCATGATCGAAGTTCCCTCTTCGGTGTTCCTGGCCGATCTCTTCGCGCGAGAGGTCGACTTCTTCAGCATCGGAACGAACGATCTCGTGCAGTACCTCCTCGCCGTCGATCGGACGAATGACTTGATCGTGGAATTGTACCAGGAATTCCACCCTGCCGTACTTCGCGCCGTCAAGCACGTAATCGATACGGCCCATGCGGCAGGTATCCGGGTCGGTATGTGCGGTGAGATGGCGGGGAACCCGATGGCAGTCGCGTTGCTCCTCGGCATGGGGCTCGACGAGTACAGCATGATCCCATCCGTCATCCCGATCGTCAAGGGGATCATTCGGCGTACGCCTTTCACGGAGGCGAAGGCCCTCGCCGACGAGGCTCTCAGCAAAACCACCAGCGCCGAAGTGCGCGAGCTCGTCGCGTCGTTCTTCGCATCGCGCTACACGGATTTGTGGCAGCCAACGAACAGCGGGCATGTGCCCCCCTCGGAGTGAATGGGAGCGGGGTAGTCGTTTTTCACGGCATGGCCGCTCGGAAATGGAGATCCCGGGGATGTATTCCAGACGAGGTGTTCCATGGAAATGCCGTTGAACCTGGATGACACGTGGGTGTGGGAATCCATCGGCGAAAGCACACGACGCCGCGCGGAAACATCGTGCGCAGAGGCCCGACGAAGGCTCATCGACAGGAGCGGACCGGGGAGAGGATTCCTCGGTTGGCTTGATCTCCCCGAAACGATCGAAAGCCATGTCTCGGACATCGTGGAAACGGCGGGTCGCCTCCGCGAGGAAACGGACGTTCTCGTCGTGATCGGCATCGGGGGGTCTTATCTCGGTGCACGCGCCGTGATCGAAGCGTGCGGGGGCGGCACGCGGGGTTTTCCCCGTATCCGCTATGCAGGCCACCATCTTTCAGGGAAATATCTCGCGTCACTCCTTGACGAGCTTGAGGGACGCCGCGTCACCGTCAATGTCATATCGAAATCCGGAACGACGACGGAACCCGCCATAGCGTTCCGCGTTCTCAAACAGTGGATGGAGAACCGCTATGGCCGGCGGGAAGCAGCGAAACGCATTATCGTCACGACGGACCCCTCGAAGGGCCCACTGCGCGAGCTTGCTTCAAAGGAAGGCTACAAGACCTTTCCCATTCCGGAAGATGTCGGCGGCCGCTTTTCCGTGCTGAGCGCCGTGGGACTTTTCCCGATTGCTTCAGCGGGTCACGACGTCCGCGCCTTGCTCGAGGGTGCACGGTGGATGCGTTCGTGCTTTCTCCGCGATGAGGGGGGTGAGGCTCCTTCTTTTCGTTATGCCGCGGCACGGACTGCCCTCGCCGCAGTGGGGAAGCGCGTCGAAGTGCTCGCCGTCTTCGAACCGGAACTAGGGATGGTGGCCGAGTGGTGGAAACAGCTATTCGGTGAAAGCGAAGGGAAACAGAGGAAAGGGCTTTTCCCCTCGTCCGTTGTTTACACTACGGATCTGCACTCGCTGGGGCAGTACATTCAGGAAGGGACGCCAATCCTTTTCGAGACTTTTCTCCGCGCTGAGAGCGCGGGGGGGGATCTCGTGGTACCTCCTCTCGATGGGGACAGCGACGGACTGCAGTACCTGGCAGGCCGCGGACTTTCGTGGATCAATCGGAAAGCGTGGGAGGGAACGGCTCTCGCGCATCGGGCCGGCGGAGTTCCCGTAATGACTATTTCGGTGGCCGGTTTGTCCTGCTTCGAGGTGGGGGCGCTTCTCTATATGTTCCAAGCGGCGGTCGCGATCAGCGGTTACGCTATCGGTGTGAACCCCTTCGACCAGCCGGGTGTCGAGGCATACAAGCGGAACATGTTCGCGCTCCTCGGAAAACCGGGGTTCGAGCGCGAGGCGGAAGCCCTCCGGCGCATGCAAGGTGCAGGTTGAAAATCCGGCTGTATCCAACATGGGATGGCTCAATATGGCGCTTTCGAGATGCGTGACGAGGGTGAAGAGGGGGCGAGGTGCGTATCTTTGTTCACGGCTTCGTCTCGTCGTATGTTATCGGAAAAGATTCGCGCAGAAACGTGTGTCCCATGTACCCGTTAGATTACCGGCATCTGATCGAGAAATACGACCCCACAGCGCAATACGAGGTGCTCCGCGCTTTTCCCGACCAGGTTCGCGTCGGGATCGCTGCAGTGGATAGGTTGAAAACGGGATGGCCGAAAAAAGGCGCATTCCGTTCCGTTCTCATTGCAGGAATGGGAGGATCGGCAATCGTCGGAGATGCCCTCCGGTGCTTCGCGGAATCGAGATCCCCGTACCCGATTTCTCTCCGGCGGGATTACCGTCTGCCCGCCTGGGTCGGTAACGACACGCTTTTGATCGCCGTCAGTTACTCGGGTACTACTGAGGAAACGCTGGCCGTTTTCGAAGAAGCCGCGTCACGCGGCTGTCCCCGTATCGTCATCGCGTCGGGAGGGGTGCTTGCCGAACGAGCGGAGAAGCTGGGGGTGCCGCTGATCCGGATACCAAGCGGGTACGCACCCCGATTCGCATTCGGATACCTTTTTTTCGCGATACTCCGTCTTGCCGAAGTCCTCGGCATCGTGACACTTCGACCGGGAGAGGTTGAAGGGGCTCTCGGTGCGATTGCAGAAGCGGTCGGACGCTTCTCGGATTGGAACGATCCAGGCAACCCGGCCGTCGCACTCGCCGAGAGGCTTCACGGGTTCATGCCCGTCATCTACGCCGCAAATGGTCTTCTCGAAGCTGTCGCCTTACGCTGGCGCGGACAGATCGAAGAGAATGCGAAGACCCTCGCATACGGCAACGTGCTCCCCGAGATGAATCACAACGAAATCGTCGGATGGGAGAAAAACCCCGAGATCCTGAAACGGATCTTCGTGATCGCCCTCGCCGACCCTGACGATCACCCCGCGGTCAAGAAACGGATGATGGCGACACTGGACATGATCCGTCCTCTCGCTGCCGGTATCCATACGATCGAAAGCACGCGCCCAGAGCCCTTAGCGCGCCTTTGCGAACTGATTTGCCTCGGGGATTGGGTGAGTTACTATCTTGCCGTCGGTATCCATGTGGACCCATACCCCATCCGGAACATCGTTGCCCTCAAGGACGCTCTCGGACGGTTGGAACGGGCTTGAACGTCCGCCCGTACGAAGAGAGCGGTACCTTCCAAGAAGCGGACGCAGAAGAAACGTTTGCATCGCGGTGCAGCGGGTGGTACCTCTTCCCAGCGCGGTGGTCTTTCTCCTGCTCTTCACGGGCGGGCTCGCCAGGGACGCGGTAGGACAATTCCTTCCCTTCGGGAGGAATAAGGTCAATTACATGTCGTTCGATTGGCGTGTCCTCAAGACCGACCACTTCGCGATCTACTTTTACCCGGAAATGGAAACGCTCGCTCGGCGAGGCGCCGCGATCGCGGAGGAAAGTTTTCACGAGCTCGAGCAGGTCTTGAATTTCACGATCACCGAACCGATTCCGCTCATTTTCTACTCCTCTCCGATCCATTTCCAGCAGACGAATATTACACCCGGCTTCATTCCGGAAGGTGTCGGGGGGTTGTTCGAGTTCATCAAAGGACGTGTGGTCATCCCGTACAACGGTTCCATGACGGAATTCCGCTATGTCATCAGGCATGAACTCGTGCACGTCTTCATGCACGAAAAGGTGGAGAGCGTGCTTCGGCGGTACAACCTGCAGCCCGAACGGTACCCCCCACTGTGGTTCGTTGAGGGAATCGCCGAACATTTCTCGACATCATGGGACAGCCAGGCTGAAATGGTTCTGAGGGATGCCGTGCACAGTGGGTATTTCGTCCCTCTTGCCTCGATATCCGAGATCGCAGGCAGTTTCCTCATGTACAAAGAAGGGCAATCCGTAATCGGCTATATCGAGAGGGAATTCGGCTCGGAAGCTATCGTGCGTATCCTGGAAAACCTCTGGAAATCCCCCGATTTCAACGAGGTCATCGAATGGTCGCTGGGCATCGAAGCAAAGGAACTGGACAGGCGGTGGCAATCGTGGTTGAGAAAGCGTATCTACCCCCTCGTATCGGATCATGAGATGCCCTCGGCGGTCGGGGATATCATCATCCGAGGGGGAATGAACGCGAAACCGGTGTTCTATCGTGACGGGGATTCGCTCTTCGTCCTCTACATGGCGAATGTAACCGGGTATGCAGGGATATATAGCCGACCGCTTTCGGGCGGTAAAGCGCGCCTTCTTCTCGAGGGGGAAAAATCGGACGAGATGGAGGCATTTCACTTGCACCGGAGCGGCATGTCGGTCAATCGGCAACATCTCCTCGCTTTCGTTGCACAGAGCGGAGGGAAAGACGTCCTCCACCTATTCGATCTACGCCGTGAACGCATCGCCCGAACCCTGTCCTTTCCCGGTCTCGTCGTACTGAACTCCCCCTCTTGGTCCCCGGACGGGAAGAAGATCGTGATGTCGGCACTTGCACAGTCCGGTCAGAGCGACCTTTTCATCGTCGATCTCGAACGTGACTCGATCGCGCAGGTGACGGACGATATCTACGACGACCGGGACCCGGCGTGGTCACCGGACGGGAAGACGATCGTCTTTTCCTCGGACCGTTCCCACTGGGGAGAGGATGGGCGGATGAACCTTTTCGCATGTGACCCGTCGACGGGCGAGATACGCTCCGTCATCGTCGAGAACGCCGACTGTCTTTCGCCCTCATGGTCGCCTGATGGTTCTCTCCTGGCTTTCACCTGTGACCGGGCGGGCGTACACGAAATCTATGTCCTTCGCTATGCGAGGGACGGTGGAGCACAGCGCCGCATCGCGCGGGTGACGAATTTTCTCACCTCTGCGTTCGACCCTGTCTGGACCGAGGACGGCGGTCTCCTCTGCACGGCGTTCGAGCGCTATGGTTTCCCCGTCCTGAGATTGCCGACGGTGAGCGAGACGTTGGATTCTCTCGAGACCGTTTCCGTTGCGGCGTACGATGACGCCGATTGCTGGTCGGTGAGTGAATGGGCCGGCGAAACCGCGGTTCAGTCGCTTCGCTACGAGAAGGAATACGCGCTCGATATTGCGCAGAGCCAGATATCCACGGATCCGGTGTTCGGGACGATCGGTGGGGCCGTGCTCAGCGTGAGCGATCTGCTCGGCAATGACAACTATTCCTTCCTCGTCTACAACACGGCACAATCGACGAACGAACTGCTCTCGAGTTTCAGCCTCGCCATCTCGCACGTCCAACTGGGCAAGCGGGTACCCATCGCGTACGGGATTTTCAGTTTTTCCGGGCGGCGCTACGACCTGCTCGATCCCGACGAATATTTCCAGGAACGGGCATACGGCGGGTATTTCGCACTCTCGTATCCCTTGTCCATGTTCCGGAGAATCGAAGGGTCGGTGTCGCTGACGAACTCGGACAAAGAATCCCTCTACGAGCTGCGACAGCGCAAAGCTCTGCTGTTGACGAACACGATTTCCTACGTACACGACAACGCGCTCTTCACCATCACGGGGCCCCTGGATGGGAGCCGATTCAATCTCACGCTCTCGTTCACGACCGATATCCGGTACTCGAACGTGAACTATTTCTCGGTGATGGCGGACTACCGGCGGTATTTCCGGATCGCTTCGCGTTCTGCGGTCGCAGCACGCCTCGAAATGTTGTACAACGATGGAAAAGAGGCGCGGAGATACTTTCTCGGGGGGAGCTGGGACCTTCGGGGTTGGCCGCGATGGTCAATCCGCGGAACGAAACGCTGGCTCGCGAGCGCCGAATTGCGGTTCCCGCTCCTCGACCGCGTCGGTTTCGCCTTCCCGTTCGGCGAGATGAACCTGGGGATCCTCCGCGGGGCTGTGTATTTCGATGCAGGGAATGCCTGGGACGTCGCGTACGGGACGACTCTCGGGAGTATCGGAGCCGGTCTTCGCTTGGGACTCTTCGGTGTTCTCGTCCTCCGGTACGATTTCGGGAAACGCATCGAAAACGGTTTCTCGATGCTCCAGGATGGTTTGTTTCACCAGTTCTTCTTCGGGTGGGATTTTTAATGCGCCCCCTAGGTACGTTGCTGATGATTTGCCTTACCGGCTGCAGGTCGCTCGCACCCCTCGAGACCGGTCGGGACTGGGGTGATGGACCATGGCAACAGGAAGGGGGAGGGGCGACACGACGGTTCGAGACCACGGAAAAAGCGTGTTTTCCCCCTGTAGGGAAAACGTCCCTCTCTCTATCCGGTTCGCCCGTCTCCGGTTCCCCTCTCGTTGCAGGCGGTCTGCTCTTCGTTCCCCTCGTGTCCGAGGGCATCGATATCATCCCGCTCGACGAAGGGGAACATCGGGGCAATCTCTCCGTGTCGGGATGGCTCACGTGCACGCCGGCGATTGAGGGGAACCACCTCTTGTATGCCGTCTCGGGTCACGCGGGGGGCGTCGTCGTGTGCTTCGATCTCGCGAAACGCCGCCTCGTCTGGGAAAAAGCGACGGGGCTCGTGGAAGCCGACCTGCTGGTCGTGCAGGACACGCTCGTCGTCGCGACGTCGTCGGGAGAGCTATCGTGGGGCAGCGCGGAGGACACAACGACGTGGTTCCACGTCGAATTCCCGAAATGCAGCATCGTTGCGACGGCCGCGGACGAGGGAACGATCTACGTGCTGTGCAGCAATGGGGTTCTCGCCGCTGTCGGACGTACAGAGAGGGGAATCCGCTGGAAGGTCCACGGCCCGTCACCGACCGGTCTTCTTGTCTCGAGCGATGGGATCATCGTCACGCATCGAAAAGGCGGCGTCTGTCTGCGTTCCCTGCATGACGGGAGAATCTTGTGGGAGAAGGGAATCGGGGGACCCGTTCATGCCCCACCCGCCGCGGATTCCGAGCACGTTTACGTGGCATCGGCGGACGGTTCGCTTTCGTGCCTCGACATCCACGACGGCCGGGAACGCTGGCGGTACCGGCTTGGCGGCCTGCTGAATGCGCCGCCCCTCGTTGCCGGGTCTCATATCGTTCTCGCGGGGGCGGCAGGGACTCTCCGCGCCGTCGACCGTGAGAACGGGAGAGAGGTGTGGGCCGACGACGTCATGGAACGCTTGGTTTCCCACACGGTACTCGCCGGCGGGAAACTGATCGTATGCTCGGAACGCGGCGGGGCATACCTTTTTCGACTCGAAACCCGAGACACGCCGTGAAACGAGACCCTCATATCGTCTTTCTCCTTTTCCTGCCGTTTTTCCGCGTGCTGGGACAGGGAGTGGAACCCGCGATGCCGGTGGGCATTTCCATAGACTCGTCCCCCCGCGGCGCCGAAGTCTGGATCGGTGACAGCCTGTACGGAATGACGCCGTGCGAAATCCCGGTGACGGTTCGGGACACGATCGTCTTTTACTACCCATCCCGCATGGTTTGGAATGCATCGCGCGCGTTTGCAGCGCCGCCGTACCCCGATCGTTCCCGCGGAACGGTTCACGCGACCATTCCACTCAGAGTCTGCCGAGGGATCAGGGGGGAAGGATCGTTGTCGGATACCGCCTTCAACACGCCGGTCATGCGGCGGATTCGGTCCCATATTGTCGACGAAAAACCGTCGCATCGTCTGCCGCCACCGCGCATCCTTCTTCCTTTGGGCTCGGCCATCGTTGCAGGTACGGCGGCCGTGGTGTTGAAACGCGAGGCGGACGCCCGCTATGACGACTATCTTCGCACCGGCGACCGTGCACAGCTTAGACGGGTCAAGCACTACGATATCGTTTCCGGAATCGCCCTCGCAACAACGGAAATCGCGTTCGGATGGCTCATTTACCTTTTGTTCAGGGGGAAATGAGAAGTATTTTCGTTTCTGCAGCCTCGTTCAGGGCAAAAACACCGATAAGGCGGAGAGAGGGCTGCCGTTTACCCGAAAATCCGTACGACCGCGTGCGTCGTCATGGCGGAAAAAGTCGACCTCCATACGCATACATACTTTTCCGACGGAATCCTGTCGCCTCGCGCCCTGGTCGTTCTTGCCGCAGAGCGGGGGATCTCATGCCTCAGTATCACGGATCACGACAGCATCGACGGTTTGGAGGAAGCGACGGAGGCGGGCAGGGAATACGGGGTGGAAATCATCCCGGGCGTTGAGCTGAGTGCCACCCTCGGTGTGAAGGATATCCATATTCTCGGTTATCTGTTCGACCCGTCGAACCGTGCCCTTCGCACCACACTCGACTTGTTCAAGAAAGAGCGTTTCCACCGCGCCGTGCGGATCGTCCGGAAACTCAACCAGTTGAACATCCCTCTCCGTTTCGATGCCGTACTCGAACGGGCCGGGCACGGGGCAATCGGGAGACCGCATATTGCGGAGGCGCTCGTCGAAGAAGGCCTCACAAGCGATTATGTCCAAGCGTTCGAACATTACATCGGCGATTCGGGGCCCGCGTATGAACCCAAGTACCGCATTTCGCCGGAAGACGCCATGGCGATCATTGCAGACGCAGGGGGTATTTCCATTCTGGCCCATCCCGGGTGGTACGTCAACGAGGAGGAACTGATGCAGCTGATCCGGGCGGGGCTGGACGGGATCGAAACCGTTCACCCGGCCCATGACGACGGGAGACGCCGGTTCTACCGTGATATCGCGTCGGCATACTTTCTCCTCGAAAGCGGTGGGTCGGATTACCATGGCGGGAGGAGAAACGACGATGAAAATTTCGGGACGTGCGTCGTCGGCCGGGAAATCCCCGCTGCCATGCGCAGAAGATTGTTCATCCAATAAAGGAGGGTTGAAGAATGTCCACGCCCGTCGAAGGGGATCTGCTCGCCCGTAAGGCCCGTTTCGCCATCGTCGCGAGCAGGTACAATGAAATCATCACACGGCGTCTCATCGATGGCGCCGTGGACTGCCTGATGCGCCACGGCGCTGCAGAGGAGCAATACCGGGTGTTCCTGTGCCCCGGTGCCTGGGAAATCCCTCTTCTCGCCAAGAGTATCGCCGAGTCCGGCGCATACGATGCGGTGATTTGCCTGGCGGCCGTTATTCGGGGCGAGACTCCGCACAACGAGTATATCGCCTCCGAGGTCGCCAAGGGGATCGCTCAGACATCTCTCGCGACAGGTGTTCCCATGCCCTTCGGTGTCCTGACGACGGATTCCGTCGAGCAGGCCATCGAGCGGGCGGGTCTCAAGCACGGGAACAAGGGATGGGATGCAGCGCTCTCCGCACTCGAGATGGTGAACCTGTTGGCGGCTGTGCGACGAGGCGTATGAAGGCACCATCGGCTGTCCTCCTTCCCCTTCTCGCCATCTCCGCTTTCGTGATTGCGGCTCGGGCGCAAGTGGGGGCGTGGTCCACCTACACGGACATGAGCGATGTACGCTCCCTCGTGATACAGGACGGGACCCTTTGGGCAGCGACAGGCGGTGGAGTTTTCCGTTACGATACGAGGTCCGAACGTTTCACCACCTACACGAATATCGATGGGCTCGCTTCGATCGATGTCCGCGCTGTGGCGATCGACCGGGAGGGGACGGTTTTCGTCGGGTTGTCGAACGGCACCGTCAATATCCATTACGCTGGGAAAGGATGGAGTACGGTGCCCGATATTGCGCGTGTCGTCGATAAACCGCAGAAGGGGATCAACGTTCTCCGCGTTCACCAGGGTTTTCTCTACGTGGGAACGGATTTCGGCCTCTGCGTCTACGACCCTGCGACGCGGAGTTTCCGGGACACGTACCTGAAGTTCGGAGATCTCCCCGCACAAGCGTGCGTCCGCGATGTTTTCTTCACGGGTGATTCCATTTGGGTCGCGACGGACGAGGGACTGGCGATTTCCGTCACTTCGGCACCGAATCTCCAGGACCCTCAGTCCTGGCGGTCTTTCACCGTCGCCGACGGATTGCCGCACAAGGCCGTGCTCCATATCACGCGTTTCAACGGCGTTATGGTCGCGTGCACGGCCAGCGGTGCCGTCTTCAGGGAAGATGGGCGGTGGAGCGCAGCATTCCCTTTCCTCGGCGAAGTCGCGATCCGGGCATCCGCAGTCGTTGAGGATGTGCTGTTCTTCGCGACCGACAAGCGCCTGTATAGAGCGGTTTCCCTGCAGGATGCAGAGCCGGTCGGTCCTTCATTGGACGAGCCATCTTACCGCGGGGCCGTGATCAGGGCGCTGGCCGCATCGTCCGACGCTTTCTTTGCCGGTACGAACAGGGGAGTCGTCGACACGCACACCGACCCATGGAGGTTCCGGAGGCCGGAAGGCCCTGTCTCGAACATTTTCCGTTCACTTACCATCGATGCGAACGGCAGACTCTGGTGTGCCACGGGGACGACGGCGGACTCTCGGGGGGCGAACTGTTTCGACGGGGCACGATGGCGCAATTACTCCGTCGAGACGTCGGAACTCCCGACCGATGAAGTCGCCTGCTCCGCCGCGGGCCCTGACGGTGACGTCTTCCTCGGAACATGGGGAATGGGAGTGGTGCGCATTCTCCCGAACGATTCGATCGAGCTGTACAACCCTCAGACCGTCCCGGGGTTCCCCGGTATCGTCAATGATTCTCTATTCGCGGTCGTCAGCGGACTTTCTGTCGACCCCCAAGGGAACCTCTGGACCCTCCATTACCGTGGTACGAACGGCATCGTCCTCGGCAGGAGATCGCGGGATGGGAAATGGCGGTTCTACCGGAATCCTTTTTGGGACGATACCTACCTTTTCGGCACGGCGATCGACCAAATGGGGAACAAATGGACATGGTTGGATTATTCGTATACCGGCGTCATGACCTTCAACGAGAATGGGACGCCTGACGACCTCTCCGACGATGCGTGGAAAAAAATCGACCCTTCCACGTTCCTCGCCGGGAGCGTCAAAGCCGTGGCGACAGACCGTTTCGGCGACGTGTGGATCGGTACGAATCTCGGACCACGTACCGTCTTCAACCCCGCCGCACCCGACAAGGTTTCCCGCACGTGCTACAACACGCGGTGCAACGTCGAGGGGCAGAACATCACCTGCATCGCGGTGGACCCCGTCAATAACAAGTGGCTCGGCACAACGTCCGGAGTCTTCGTCCTTTCATCGGATGGAAGCAGCATTCTCGCCCAGTATACGAGAGCTAACAGTCCGCTGATCGATGATGTCGTCACGTCCATCGTGATCCATCCCCAGACGGGCGTGGCCTATATCGGGACGAGCCGGGGGTTGTCCAGCGTCGTTACGCCATTCGTCCAGCCTTCGCAGACGGCCGAGCTTCGCATCTCCCCGAATCCCTTCCGACCCGGAATCGATGATCGTATCATGGTCGAGGGGTTGCCCGAAGGCGCCGTCCTGAAGATCCTCACGATATCCGGCGATCTCGTCGCGGAGATTGAGACGCCGGGAGGCGGCGTCGGTTTCTGGGACGGTCGGACTCGAAACGGTGACCCGGTTGCTTCGGGGGTATACATCGTCGTCGCATACCAGATGGAGGGTACCGGGGTCCGCCTGGGGAAGGTGGCGATCGTCCGCCCGTAAGCTCCTGGGAGCGAGCAGGGGAATCGCGGACACCCCCTCGGGCTCGCGGAAGTGTTTCTTCGTTTCCAGTCTTCTGTCGAATGACGAAAAGAATCTCGCCTTCTTACCTTTTCGTCCTCATGGGGAATTGCAACACCCCCATTGTATGGAAACATCTCCGTCTTTTCAGCGCATTATTCGAGTTCGATGTGAAATGGAACGGTTCGACTTCCCAGGGTATGGTTTTTCTTTGATTTAGGATTTTTAATGTTTAAATTATAAGTCTTGAATATCTCATGCGAATGAGAAAACCATTCATCATAACCATCGACGGTCCGGCAGGATCCGGAAAAACGACGACCGCGCGCCTCGTCGCGGAACGCCTCGGATTTCCGTACATCGACACGGGGGCCATGTACCGGGCGGTCGCGTATGCCGTGCTGTCCGAAGGTCTCGACGCGAGCGATGAGCCATCGATTTGCCGTCTTGTGCAGAGGATAACGGTCGAATCGGTGACGGTGGACGGCGTGCGCCGTACTCTTCTCAACGGCGTCGATGTCGAACCCTATATCCGTTCGCGCGAAATTTCGCGACTCGCCAGCATCGTGAGTGCGATTCCCTGCGTGCGGCAGGCCATGGTTGCCCGTCAACGTGCAGCCGTCGAAGGTGTGAAAGGTGCAGTTCTCGAGGGGCGCGACATTGGGACCGTCGTTTTCCCCGATGCCCCGTGCAAAATATACCTCGTGGCCGACAGCAGGACGCGAGCCGAACGCCGGAGACTCCAGCTCGCCGCGCAGGGACAGGAAGTGGATGCTTCAACTCTCGAGCGGGAGATCGCCGAGCGGGACGCTTTCGACGCATCGAGGTCGCATTCTCCGCTGAGGAAACCCGAGGACGCCGTCGAGGTGGACACCACGCATTTGACCATCAAGGAGCAAGTCGACGCGATCGTCGGCATCGCGGGGGAAAAGATGACGCAGAGCGGGGGAACGAACGCATGACGATCACGGTCGACCCATATGCCGGGTTCTGTTGGGGCGTCGTGCGCACCATCCGCATCGCGGAGGAAGAGCTGGCTCGCGGGAACGCCCTCGTGTGTCTCGGTGATCTCATTCACAATCCGCAGGAACTCGCCCGTTTGAAGAGGCTCGGTCTCCGAACGGTGGCTCACGAGGATCTCTCCGGTATTCCGCCGGGAACGAAAATTCTCGTCCGAGCACATGGAGAACCACCCGAGACATACCGCCGGGCGCGTGATCTCGGCCTGGAAGTCATCGACGCGACATGCCCGGTCGTCACCCGCTTGCAGGAGCGGATCCGGCGCTACGCGGATGAGGGTTACCAAGTCGTCATCTTCGGCAAGAAAGACCATGCCGAAGTGGTGGGACTACGCGGCGTCATCCACGACGCATGCGTCGTCGTCAAGAACGCTGAAGAAGCGATGCGCTTCGTAGACCCGCACCGTAAGACGGTGCTGTTCTCGCAGACGACGATGGATAAACCGACGTTCAATGCCGTGCGGGAAGCGATCGAAACCCTCATCTCCTCTTCCCGCAAGACGGTGCCGAACCGGGAAGCGGTCGAGTTCCAAGCGAAGGACACCATCTGCGGGCAGGTCGCCGGTCGCGAACACAAGCTTCGGGAGTTCGCCGTCTCGAACGACGTTGTCCTGTTCGTGGCGGGAAAGAACAGCTCGAACGGACAGGTGTTGTTCGACATTTGCCGGAAGGCCAACTCGCGCTCACACTTCATCGAAGACGAGACGGAAATTTCCCTCTCGTGGTTCGAGGGGGCGGAGCGTATCGGGATCAGTGGCGCAACCAGCACACCGAAGTGGCTGATGGCCCATGTCGCCGAGTCCATCGTCCGCAGCGTTATCGACGCCCTCCCCCGAGAAGAATCAAAGAGCACCCAGCCGCTGCCGTTCACGATTCCAACCACCAAACCCCTCACGTTTTCCTCCCGGAACGGGTTCGAGGCAGCCGTACCCGGCCGTGAGCGAAAAACATGTTTCACCAAGGAGAATGAATGACACAGGAAACCCTCACCCCCGGCGCTGACATGGAAATGCCCGCATCAGCCGCACCGTCGGTCTCGTCCGTCGAGTCTGGCGGTCGAAACGCCCCCGTCCGAACCGTCGGCCGTGTTGTGGAAGAATCCGATTACGAGCCGTCGGAATTCGACAAGTTGAAATCGATGTACGAGAACACCCTCAGCACGCTCAAGAAGGGCGAGATCATCAAGGGAAAGATCATCAACCTGACGAAAGATTACGCGGTCATCGACATCGGCTTCAAATCGGAAGGGATGGTCGGACTCGACGAATTCACGAACGCATCCGAATTGAAGATCGGCGACGAGGTCGAGGTGTTCCTCGAATCCGTCGAGAACAAAGACGGCAACGTCATCCTCTCTCGCAAGCGGGCGGATTTCGTCCGGATTTGGGAAAGGATCCAGAGCGCATTCGAGAACGAGGAGATCCTCCAGGGACGCTGCATCCGACGCATCAAGGGTGGGATCGTCATGGATCTTATGGGGGTGGACGCTTTCCTGCCGGGTTCGCAAATCGATATCCGCCCGGTCCGAGATTTCGATGCATATCTCGGGAAGACGCTCGATGTGCGGGTCGTCAAGCTCAACCAGCAGGCGGAGAACATCGTCGTCAGCCGCAAAGTGATCATCGAGGAGCAGATCGCGGGCCAGCGCAAGGCGATCCTCGACAGTCTCGAGAAAGGCCAGATCCTCGAGGGCACCGTCAAGGCGATTACGGATTTCGGAGTATTCATCGACCTGGGCGGTGTCGATGGCCTCGTCCACATCACGGACATTTCATGGGGGCGCGTCAACCACCCCACCGAGGTGGTGAAACTCGATCAGACAGTCAACGTCGTCGTGCTCGATTTCGATGCGGAGAAAAAACGCATATCCCTCGGCATGAAACAGCTCATGCCGCACCCGTGGGAGAACATCGAACTGAAATACCCCGTGGGGACGAAGGTGCGCGGGAAAGTCGTGTCCCTCGCCGAGTACGGCGCGTTCATCGAGATCGAGAAAGGGATCGAGGGGCTGATCCATATCAGCGAAATGAGTTGGACGCAACATATCAAGCACCCCTCGCAAGTGGTTTCCATGGGACAGATGGTCGACGCCGTCATCCTCAATCTCGACGTCCAAGAGAAGAAAATTTCCCTCGGGATGAAACAACTCGAACCGGACCCCTGGTCGGATCTCATCACGAAATACCCCATCGGGTCGCGCCATACAGGGACGGTCCGCAACCTGACGAACTTCGGCGTCTTCGTAGAACTCGAGCCCGGCATCGACGGACTCGTGCACATTTCCGATCTCTCGTGGACGAAGAAGATCCGCCACCCGGGGGAAATCGTCAAGAAAGGGGACCGGCTCGATGTCGTCATCCTGGGCATCGACGTCGAGCAGAGGCGCATCTCTCTCGGGCACAAGCAGGTGCAGGAAAACCCGTGGGACGCTTTCGAAAAGCTCTACAATGTCAACACGGAAGTAGAAGGACGTATCGCGCGCATCATCGAGAAAGGGGTCATCGTCGAGCTGCCGTCGGGCGTCGACGGATTCGTGCCGTCATCTCAACTCGCCCCAAAGGTTGTCCGCAACCTGGCGGAATCGTTCCGCGAAGGCGATACGCTGCCGCTGAAGATCATCGAGTTCGACAAAGAGAATAAGAAAATCGTGCTGTCCGTCGTCGAGTACCTGAAAGACCGTGACCAGGCCACTGTGGAGGCGTACCTCGCCTCGCACGGCCTGCTCGACGCACCGGCGGGCGAGGCGAGCGATACCAAATCGGACGACTTCGTGTTCGACGAGTGAAACGTACGGTTTCCGGGATTCAAAGGGGGGAGCGGTGCTCCCCCCTCGCATTCACGGCGAGTCGACGCGGATGCCGGTGCCGATTGCCGTGTTGGAACGGGAACCCCATACGGGAAAACAGAGGGGAACCGGCGATCCGGCCTTGCATCCCTGGGGAAGCGTGATCCCGCCAGTCTCTCCAAGCTATGACGATGGCACTTCGTTTTTCCACATATACGATCGGCTGCAAGCTCAACTATTCGGAGACGGCATCGATCCGCCGGACATTCGCCGAAGCCGGGCTCCGCGAGGTCCCTTTCGGAGAGGAAGCGGACGTCGTCGTTGTCAACACGTGCACGGTGACGAGCAAGGCGGATCATGACACGAGGAACATCATTCGCAGGGCATTACGCGTATCGCCCCGCGCTTTCGTCATCGTCACGGGGTGCGCCGCTCAGCTCCGCCACGACGAACTCGCATCCATAGAGGGAGTCGACCTCATCGTCGGAACGGAGGACAAGCACCGTCTCCTCGAGTTGGCCGGTGACTTGAGAAAGGTCGGAATGGCGAGGGTCGTGGTCCGGGATCTCCATCGCCGCCCTTCTTTTCACGCCGCTTTCGCATCGGAAGGAAGCGGGAGGACACGGGCGTTTCTCAAAATCCAGGATGGATGCGATTACCGGTGCACGTACTGCACGGTCCCCCTCGCCCGAGGCGGGAGCAGATCGGCCGACATCGAGGCGACAGTGAGCGGTGTCCGCAACATCGTGCGGCAGGGGTTTCAGGAAATCGTGTTGACGGGCGTGAACGTCGGCGATTACGGGAAGGGGCAGGGGGCTTCGCTCGCGGACCTCGTCCGCGCGGTCATCGAACTTCCCGGCGATTTCCGGTTACGGATCAGTTCGGTCGAGCCGGATCTCCTCACGGATGAACTCATCGAGCTCGCGGCGAAGGGGGAAAAGATCTGCCCGCACTTTCACCTTCCCCTTCAATCCGGGAGTGACGAGATCCTCCGACTCATGGGGCGTCGGTATGACACGGCATTCTTTCGAGAACGCATCGAAGCTCTGAAACACAAGCTTCCTCACACCGGAATCTGGGTGGACGTCATCGTGGGTTTCCCGGGTGAGACGGAAAAACATTTCGAAGCAACACGGACGTTCCTGGAAGGTTTGCCGGTGTCTGCCCTTCACGTTTTCACGTTCTCCGAGCGTCCGGGTACTCCCGCCGCCGCATATGGAGGTCATATCCCCGATGCAGTGAAACGCGAACGGAATGGCGTTCTCCGCCGCCTGTCCGAGGGGAAACGTGCAACGTTCTATCGAAGCGAACTCGGGTCCGTGAGGCGGGTTCTCTTCGAAACGGGAGGCGAGCGCGGCATGATCGAAGGATTCACGGAGAATTACATCCGCGTCGCGGTTCCGCAGTGCACCGCTTCCCCGAGAACCATGAGGCGCGTGCGTCTGGAACAAATCGTGATGGGCCGCGTGTTGGGGGTGGTCATCGACTGAGTGCCGTCGGATCACACTGCGCAACCATTGCGGGCCACACGGTAGGGGATAGTATCCGGATACCCTTCGATCGGGTGTAACGAATACGATCACCTTCATTTTTGCCCCTTGTTTTCTTTTTTCCTATACTTATAAGCTTTTTCCGAAGCATTTTTTCATACGAGAATATGTTCGAGACACTGACGGAAAAACTGGACACGGCTCTGCGCCGCATCCGCGGACAGCACCGCATGACGGAAGCGAACGTCGACGAATCGCTCCGCGAGGTGCGCCGCGCCTTGCTCGATGCCGACGTGAATTTCCAGGTAGCCAAGGGATTCATCGAGTCCGTCAAGACGCGGGCGCTCGGGCAGGAGGTTCTCAAAAGCCTCTCGCCCGGTCAGCAATTCGTGAAAATCATTCACGACGAACTCGTCGCCCTCATGGGGAGCAACCGGGCGGATTTGAACTTCTCGCCTTCGGGTCTCACCATCATCATGGTCGCGGGACTGCAAGGATCCGGGAAAACGACTTTCGCAGGGAAACTCGCCCTGTACGTGAAAGAGAAAGGCCGGTTCCCCTTACTCGTCGCAGCCGACGTCTACCGTCCCGCCGCTATCGAGCAGTTGAAACTCCTGGCGAAGACCATCGAGGTCCCGGTCTATGCCGGGGATGAACGGACGCCGGTCCGCATCGTCGAGGAGGCGCTCGACCACGCGAGGAAAAACCTGCGCGACACCGTCATCATCGACACGGCGGGGCGGCTCAGCATCGACGAGCAGATGATGCAGGAAGTCGCCGAGATCAAGCAGAAGGTCAAGCCGACGGAAATTCTCTTCGTGGTCGACGCCATGACCGGCCAGGACGCCGTCAACACCGCCAAGGCATTTCACGAGAGGTTGGACTTCGACGGCGTCGTCCTCACGAAGTTGGACGGCGACACGCGCGGCGGCGCAGCCCTGTCGATCCGGAAGGTCGTCGACAAACCCATCAAGTTCGTCGGGACAGGGGAGAAGCTCGATGCGCTCGAGCCGTTCTACCCCGATCGCATGGCCTCCCGCATTCTCGGCATGGGGGACATCGTCACACTCGCCGAAAAAGCACAGCAGCAGTTCGATGAGACGGAGGCGGAAAAGCTTGAACGGAAGATGCGCAAGAACCAGTTCACCCTGGAAGATTTCTACGCGCAGCTTCAAGCGTTGAAGAAGATGGGCCCCCTCTCCTCGATTCTCGAGATGATACCCGGCGCCGGCAAAATGTTCAAAGGCATGGATGTGGACGACCGCGCGTTCATCCGCGTCGAGGCCATCATCCTTTCGATGACACCGGAGGAGCGCCGGAAGCCCGCTATTATCAATGGGAGCCGACGCCGCCGCATCGCTGCGGGGAGCGGAACGACGGTGCAGGATGTGAACAGGCTCTTGAAGCAGTTCGCCGAGATGCAGAAAATGATGAAGACATTGACGCGTGGCGGGATGAGGCGATTCGCCCGCGGCATGTCGGGCGGTCTCGGTTCGTAAGTGGTACGGGGAACGTTTTCATCGACACCCAGGAAGATCACATCTCAATTCGGAGGTTTCATTCGTGGTTACACTTCGTTTGCAACGTCGGGGAAGAAAAAAACTTCCCGTCTACAAAATCGTCGCCACCGACTCGCGGGCACCGCGTGACGGCCGCTTCATCGAAGCCATCGGCCGGTACGAGCCGTTGCGCGAGCCCGCCGTCATTGAAATCAATCGGGACCGTGTCCGGTACTGGCTCAGCGTGGGGGCACAGCCGTCGGATACCGTTCGAAGCCTTCTTCGGCGCGAGGGCGTGTATCTCGAAATGCACTTGGAGCGCAAGGGGAAATCGCCTGAGGAAATCGCGGCAGAGGTGGATGCATGGCGCCGTAGCGCAGCGGAACGCCTGCAGAGGAAAGGGGCGAAAAAACGCCGCCGCCTGATGGAAAAAGGAGAGGAAGTCGAAACCGCCGTCAATGCCGCCCCCGAGGCGGAGAACCAGGAAACGCAATCCTAAACGGGCTTTCTCCGGAGAACGCAAAGAGGCATCCTGCACGATCGAGAACGGACGGTGTGACTGGAGCGACGGGTTCGAACGGAGAGGGGACGATTGACGGTGCCGGATCTGTGCCTGATAGCCGATATCATCGGACCGCATGGTGTCCGAGGACTCATGCGCTTGCGCTCGCAGTCCGATGTCGAGGGGCGTTTCCGTCGCCTGTACACCGTCTGGGTCGGGAATGACCCGTCCCAAGCGAAGCGAATGAACGTACGCTCGGTGGAAGAGAAAGCAGGGCGCCTGCTCGTGTCCCTCGAAACGGTCGAGACGCGCACCCAGGCCCAGGAATACGTCGGCAAGCATCTGTACGTGGAAGAAAAGGATATGGAACCCGCTCCGCCCGGGCGCTACTATGTCCACGATCTCATCGGCTGTTCCGTTCGTTCAGGCGGGCATACGCGGGGGACCGTGACCGACGTTCTCCTGATGCCCGCGCAGGATCTCTACGTTGTCGCGTGCGGGGGCAAAGAAGTGCTCATCCCTGCCGTCCCGGCCATCGTGACGAAGGTGGATATCGAGGCGCGCTGTATCGATGTGGCGGAACTCCCAGGACTTTTCGAGGATGAGCATGAGGATTGATATTCTCACCGGATTCCCCGGGCTCTTCCAAGGTCCTCTTACCGAGAGCATTATCGGCAGGGCTGTTCGCAACGGGAAGGTGGAAATTCACCTCCACGATTTGCGTGACTACACCCACGACCGTCACAGGACCATCGACGACACCCCCTATGGAGGGGGTGCGGGGATGATTCTCAAACCCGAACCGATTTTCGAGTGCATGGATGCCCTCTTCGCGGAGCGCTCGTACGACGAAGTCATCCTGACGACGCCCGCAGGCTTGCGGTATACGCAGGACGAAGCGAAACGGCTCTCCCTTCTCAACGCCGTCGCGATCATCTGCGGGCGGTACAAAGGGGTGGACGAACGCGTACGGGAAGCTCTCGTGACACGGGAAATTTCCATCGGAGACTACGTCCTGACGGGCGGCGAACTCGCGGGGATGGTCATCATCGACACCGTCGTCCGTCTCCTGCCCGGGGTGGTGGGGGATGGGGAATCCATCCTGAGCGATTCGTTCATGGAAAACGAACTCGACTGCGGGTATTACACGAGACCTGCCGAGTACCGCGGGATGAAGGTTCCGGAAGTTCTCCTCTCCGGCAATCACGCGGAAATCGCACGCTGGCGGGCGGCGCAGTCCGCGCGAAGGACGCTCGAGCGGCGTCCCGATCTCTTCGGGGAGAGGGGAAAAACGACGTGAACCGATTCGAGAAATTCCTTTATATTGCATAACATATGTTTCGGAAGGAGTGTCCATGAACAAGATCGATTTGTTGGAACGGTCGCAAATGAGAAGCGACGTTCCGGAGTTTTACCCCGGAGACACGGTGAGCGTGCACGTCCGTGTCGTCGAGGGGGACAAAGAGAGAATCCAGGAATTCCGCGGTATCGTGATCGCGATTCGGGGAAGCGGACTGAAAAAAACATTCACCGTGAGGAAAATCTCTTACGGGGTCGGTGTGGAGCGGATCTTCCCCGTCCATTCACCATCCGTTGCGAAAATCGTCAAGGTGCGGAGTGGAAACGTGCGCCGCGCAAAACTCTATTACCTCCGTCACCTCGCCGCAAAACAGGTCCGTGCGAAAACGACCTGACCCCAGCCGGTCCTTCCGTCAAGAGACATGCGCGGGCATGTCTCTTCTTATTTGGGGAAGAGCGGGGGAGGCATGACTTACGCCGTCGGGTACCCTTGCGTTCGTCCTTTCCTCGATGCTCTGGCCTCGGCCTTGCCCCCATCCGAAGGCCGGATCCACACGGACACCGAGGAAAACGTAGGGTGGAGGCTTCTCGAACAGCAGTGCGAAACCGCCGTCGTTCCACCGAGCGTCCCCGCTTGGAAGCACGGCGAACTTTCCCTCGTTCCGGGGGGTGCCGTTTCAGCCGTCGGTCCGACGAACGACATCGTCCTGTTCTTCTCACCCGGCCTGATGACCATCCGGCATATCGGGACCCGCAGCCCTGAAGTATACGAAATCCTCCTTGCGGAAGTCGTCCTTCGCGAGAAATACCGCATGACGCCGACATTCCACCGATGGGACGGCACCGTTGAAGAAGGACTCCGCCGCTACGACGCGGTGCTTCTGCTCGATGAGGACATCCCGCACGGAAGGGTCGCCCCTTTCCACACTTTAGACCTCGTGGATGAGTGGTTCGATATGACGCAGTTGCCCTTCATTCGGACGGTTACCGCAGGCTGGACCCATCTCCTGACAAAACCCTTTTGCGACGCCGTTGCAACCGCGGCATCCGCCGTCGATGCGCGCCTGCTCTCAGACCTCGAGGAACGGCTGGTTCGCCAGGGAACCACGTCGGGCTGTGAATCCGTACCAGGCCATTACCGGTGCATTCTCGATGCGGATGTCATCGAGGGACTGGATGTCTTTTTCCGCTTCTGTTTCTATCACGGGCTTCGCCGGGACATTCCGAGTTTTCACGTGTGGAGCGAGGAAGAGAGGGGTACGCCGGGCAAGCCGCTTGACCACGGGAGTCCAAACGGGTAGATTCCGCGCACACGACGGCGAACCCCTATGATCACTTCGCTCACCGTTTCCCAGTTCGCATTGATCGAACACATCGAGGTCGACCTCGCACCGGGGTTGACCGTCGTGACAGGGGAAACAGGCGCGGGGAAATCCATTCTCGTCGACGCGCTCAGTCTCGTTCTCGGCGAGCGGGCGGATACGACGATGGTACGCGACGGTGCGGCGAAAGCCGTCGTGGAAGCCCAACTCGAATCGAGCGGTCTCGCCATTCTCCGCCCCCTCCTCGAATCGTTCGGTGCCGAATGGCGCCCGGACATGATCCTGCGCAGAGAAGTTCCCACGCGCGGTTCCAGCCGTTGTTTCATCAACGACACACCCGTTCCCCTTTCCGCCCTGAAAACATTGGGTGACAGAATCGTAGACCTTCACGGCCAGCACGAACATCAATCCTTGCTTCGCCAGGAAGTGCACATCGGTATCCTCGACGCCTTCGCGCGGAACGAGAAACTCCTCGCGCGGTACCGGGAGGCTTTCGACGCGTTCCGTGAACGCCTGCGCAGACTGAACGATGCGTACGCGGCGCGGGAGTCCCTCGAAGAGCGGCGCGCGGTCATCACGTATCAGCTGCGGGAAATCGACGGGATCGGCCCGAAAGCGGGCGAAGACGAGGACATCGAACGGCAGTTGCGCATCGCGGAACACGCCGAGCGATTCACGATGCTCGGCAGGGAAATGCTCGGCATCCTCTACGACGAAGAGGGAAATGTGACGGACCGCCTCGGGCGCGCCCGACGTCTCCTCATCAACCTCTCGACCATCGATTCCACCCTTGCCGCGCTCGACACGGAATTCCTCTCCGCGACGGCAGCCGTAGAGGAAATCGTTCGGAGCGTGCGAAACGCTGTGGAGAGAATGGAATTCGACCCCGCGCGCATCGAAGAGTTGCGCGCCCGCTCGGCGGCTCTCTCCACGCTGAAGCGCCGGTTCCGGGCGACGCTGCCCGAACTGATCGATCGACGCGCAGCACTCGTCGAGGAGCTCGAGGGGCTCGAGAACATCGATGCATCGATCGCGGATCTGGAGCGTTCCGTGGAGGAGGCCCGCGCGCAAGCATCGGAATACGCCGCAGCACTCCACGAGGCGCGTTGCAGGGCGGCGGAGCTGCTCGCCCCCGCCGTGGTCGAAGCGCTGGCCGGTCTCGGTATTCCCAGAGCGCAATTCTCAGCGCGGGTGGAGTACCTCGCCGGGGATGGCACTTCGAGGGAGATGATGCTCCGCCCCGAGTCCGTCGACATCCCGGCGAACGAAAACGGGTGCGATACTGTCGCGTTCTTTTTATCCACCAATGTCGGGGAGGAACTCAAGCCTCTCGTGAAAGTCGCTTCCGGTGGGGAAGTCTCGCGGATCATGCTCGCCCTCAAGTCGATTTTCGCCGAGACCTCCCCCATCCCGGTGATGGTATTCGACGAGATCGACACGGGCGTCAGCGGGTCGGTCGCCAGCAAAGTGGGGCGCGTCATGCTGCGGCTGGCACGGAGCCGACAAGTCATCGCCATCACCCATCTTCCGCAGATCGCGGCGTTCGGGGATACGCATCTCCTCGTCGAGAAAACCGCGGGCAAGGAACGGACGCGCACCTCGGTCCGTCCCTTGAACGGCGAGGAGAGGGTCCGTGAAATCGCCCGCCTGTTGAGCGGCGACCGGGTCACGCCCGCTGCCATGAAGAGTGCGGCGGAACTCCTGCACAGCTGCATGTGAACCATTCATGCCCCTCGCATTCTACAACACCCTGACGAAGAGCATCGAACCGTTCATCCCTCTCGAGGAAGGGAAGGTTTCGATGTACACATGCGGGCCGACGGTCTACGATTACTTCCACATCGGGAACGCCCGCACGTTCATCCTGTCGGACCTCGTCCGCCGTTACCTCGAGTTCCGCCGTTATAACGTCACATTCGTCATGAACATTACGGATGTGGACGACAAGATCATCGAACGGGCGCATAGAGAAGGGACGGACGCCGAAACGGTCGCCCATCGGTACACGGAGGCATTTTTCGAGGATGCCGCCGCACTCGGAATACGACCCGCCGACGTGCACCCACGCGCTACGAGGCATATCGACGATATCATCACGCACGTGATGCGCCTGGTAGAAGCCGGTGCCGCATACGTCGCCGACGGGGATGTGTATTACTCCGTGGAAGCATTCCCCGCGTACGGGAAGCTCAGCGGCAAACGGCTCGAAGACCTCATCGCCGGTGCCCGGGTCGAACGGGATGAGCGCAAGAAAAACCCTGCCGATTTCGCCCTGTGGAAATGCGCGAAACCCGGTGAACCCAGTTGGGATTCCCCCTGGGGGAAAGGGCGTCCCGGCTGGCACATCGAGTGCTCGGTCATGGCGATGAAGCATCTCGGGGAATCCTTCGACATCCACGCGGGCGGTCATGATCTCATCTTTCCCCACCATGAAAACGAGATAGCGCAGAGCGAAGTATTGACCGGCAAGCCCCTCGCTCGCTATTGGATCCATTTCGGATTCTTGAACGTGGAGGGCGAGAAGATGTCCAAATCCTTGGGAAATTTCTTCACCGCCCGTGAAATCCTCCGGGAGTACGACGCAGAAACCATACGGTTCTTCACGTTCCAGACGCATTATCGTAGCCCGCTGAACTTTTCACGGGAAGGTGTGACCGCCGCAGAGAACGGTCTCAAGCGCCTGCACGCGCTGTATGAAGCGCTCGGGGAACGGCATGAGGGCAGTGGTGCCCTTGACATCGACGGCTTCGAGCGGCGGTTCATCGAAGCGATGGACGCCGATTTCAATGCACCCGCCGCCTTCAGCGTGATCTTCGATCTCGTGCGAGAAAGCAACCGACTCCTCAACGGGGCCGAGGGATTGCGAGCGGATTGTGCCGAACGCACCCGCGATTTCCTCCGCCGGACGGCCGGGGAGGTGTTCGGCGTCCTCGGGAGCGGGGAGAAACAATCGGCCGGCCAGTTCGATGCCGAACCTTTCGTGCGCCTGGTGATCGAAGCGCGACAGCGCGCACGCGCCGAAAAACAATGGGCCCTGGCGGATTTTCTGCGGGACGGCTTGCGGGATCTCGGCGTCATCCTCGAGGACGGGCGTGATGGGACGACGTGGAAATGGTGCGATGAGCGAAACAGGTGAAGGGGCGGAACCCATGAGCGAAGCGTTTCTCTGGAAAAACGTCACCCGCAAGGAAGGGAGAAAAAATGTCATGGACATTCTGCGGGGTGTCCCCCTCTTCGAATCCCTCGGCAGCCGTTACCTTCGCTACATCGAACGGGTTCTCCACCGCCGCACGTATATGGAAGGCGAGCCGGTGTTCCGTGCGGGAGACCGCGGTTTCGCGCTCTACATCATCGAGACGGGGGAGATTGCCATTCTCGATGGGAAGACCGGTAAGGAAATCACGCACTTGCGAGAAGGCGATTTCTTCGGGGAACTTGCCCTCGTGTCGGAACAACCGCGCGATGCCACCGCCGTGGCGCTCAAGGAATCCCATCTCTACGGCATGGGGAGGGCCGATTTCCTCGATATCGTCGAGACGCATCCGCGTCTGGGAGTCCTCGTGCTCGTGAATCTTGCACGCGTCATCGCCGAACGTCTCCAACAGGCATCCATCCAGTTGAAGCGCCTCACCGAGACGGGTGAAACCGATCGGGGAGAGTGAGAGGCCGAACGTGACCGTTGCGACTCGTATCCTCGTCGTCCTCCTCATCATCGCGCTCGGGGGCGTTCTCCTCTACACGATGTTCACCATCGGGGCGATCGTCGCGTTATTCCTCCTCTCGCTGCTCTTCGCGTTCATTCTCGCCCCCGCGGTCAATGCCGTCGAACGTCTTCATATCCCCCGCACGCCGGCGGTCCTGATCGTGTTCACGCTTTTCTTCGGCGGTCTCGCCTTCCTCGTTTCGATCATCGCTCCGTTCATCCTCTCGGAGATCATGCACCTTCAAGAAATCGTCAGTGTCGGGCAGATGCGCCGTGCCGTGCGGGATATCGAGGTGTTCATCACGCGTCGCCTGTCTTTCTTCGGTGTCCGCCGCCTCACCCTCGCCCCGAAAGTCGAGGAATGGGTGGGGGTCGCACTCGACAATGTCGTGAATATCGCGTCGGGGGTCGTCGGACTCGTCCTCTTCGTCGTCATGCTTCTCATCTCGACTTTCTTCCTCTTGAAGGATGCGAGGAGCCTGAAAAAGTCCCTGGTGCGGATGATGCCGAACGGGTTCTTCGAAACATCGCTCACCATCCTGTACAAGATCGAACGCGCGATAGGCGATTACTTGCGGGGGATCTTGCTCGACGCGGCGAGTATCGCCGTCATCACGACCTTCGCCCTCTGGCTCATCGATCTCCCCTATTACTTCCTCGTCGGCCTCTTCGCCGGTTTCGCGAACCTCGTGCCCTACCTCGGTCCGCCGACCGCCGCCGTCGTCGCCGCCTTCATCTCCATCGTGGACACCGGCCGCTTCGATCAAGTCCCGCTGATCGCGTTCGTCTTCATCGTCATCCGTCTCTTCGATGATGCCGTCGTCCAGCCGTTGACGATCTCGCGGAGCGTTCGTCAGCACCCGCTCGTCATCATCTTCGTCCTCCTCATCGGCGGGCAGTTGTTCGGGATCATCGGGATGCTCTTCGCGGTACCGGTGGTCGGCGTGATCCGGGTTCTCGGGACGGAGATCCTTGCAGGGGTATCGGCATCCCGCTCTTCGCCGTCTCCATGAGGGTCGTGTCGCACGAGCGGATCGATCCGACATGGACCCGCTGAACGATGGAACTCCTCGACCCGTCTCGCTCCGACAGGGGGATACGGTTCGCCTGGAGATCGAGAGCGCCTCGCCGGACGGGCGTTCCGTAGCGCGTTATGGGGGAGCCGTCGTTTTCGTCGAAGGGGCGGTTCCCGGCGACGTCGTGCATGCGTTCGTGTACCGGAAAAAGCGTCGTTTCCTCGAAGCGAGAGTGGTGGAGATTCTCACCCCTTCGCCTGAGCGCATCGAACCCGTGTGCCCACATTTCGGCACTTGTGGGGGCTGCACGTGGCAGAACCTCTCTTACGAGGCACAGTGCCGATGGAAGCGCACACATGTCCGCGATGCCTTCGCACGCATAGGACATTTCGCGGGTGTCGCCGTGCGCGAGACACTCCCATCGCCACAGCGCTTCTTTTACCGGAACAAAATGGAATTCACCTTCGGCAGTCGACCGTGGCTTATCCGCGGGCAGGATGAAACAGGGGCAGAAGCGCAGCCTTTCACGCTCGGGCTCCACGTTCGAGGGCGTTTCGATCGTGTCCTGCACATCGCAGAGTGCCGCCTCCAGTCACCGGAGTCGAACGCCATCCTCGGAGCGGTCCGGGAGTACTTCCTCCGATGTAAGGCGAGCGCATGGACGACGCGGACGCATACGGGCGACTTGCGGAACCTCGTTATCCGTGAAGCACGGCGGACGGGGGAGCGCATGGTGTTCCTGCTGACCGCTCCGACCCGTGTACCGGTCGAGGGGCTTGCGGAGATACTCCGCGAACCCGTCTTCGGGGTTACGACCTTCATCCACGGCGTCAGCGAACGGAAAGCGGCCGTGGCCGTCGCGGATAAGGAATACATCGTGTTCGGGCCGGGGTACATCCGGGAGCGTCTCTGCGGTTCGGTCTTTCGCATTTCCCCATCATCGTTTTTCCAGGCGAACACCGAACAGGCCGAGCGCCTATACCATGTCGCGACCGACTACGCGGAGATCTCACACGGGGATGTGGTGTGGGATCTCTACTGCGGGACGGGGACGATTGCCGTATTCATCGCCCACCATGCCGGGCACGTTCTCGGCGTGGAACAAAACGAGGCCGCCGTCGAGGACGCACGGCGGAATGCTCAAGAAAACGGGTGCGGGAACGTTTCCTTCGTCGTTTCCGATATTCTGGATTTCGTCCGTCGGAAAAACATCGAGCGGGAAATACCCTCCGTCGTCGTTCTCGATCCCCCACGATCGGGTGTGCATCGGGGTGTCCTGGACGCTCTCGGCGACCTCGGCCCGCGAACGATCGTTTACGTGAGCTGCAACCCCGCGACGAGCGCACGCGATTGCGCCCTCCTCGCCGAACGCGGATATGCGGTCGATGAAGTGACACCGGTGGACATGTTCCCGCAGACGGCGCATATCGAATGCGTCATCCGCCTCAGGCGGACATGACCCGCTTGACATTCCGGTCGACGTTTCTGAAGTTGATTTCGTTCCCACGCCTGGTACGATTCGGCGAAATGATCCCTTCGCGGTAATGGCATGCGCCGTTGACGGCATGCCGAGCCTAAAGACGGAGGTTCTCCATGCGCGGACGAATATCTATTGTTTTTTTCCGGGGATTGATGGTTCTCTTCAGCGTCTCTGTGCCGTTTGCTTCGGTACAAGCGCAGGAACGACGCTCTTTCCCCGATACGCGGGAAGGTATCCACGTCTTCTACGATCAAATCCCATGGAACGCGACGGATCCCCAGCTCGCCTTTGCGGCGAGACATTTTACGGGGTGCCAGAAAATTCCCCTGCGCATGGTCACAGCGCTTCGAAGAGAAAACCCGTCTTTTCTCGTCCTCGGTTACCGGCTGGCTTTCGGGACATATGACACGATCCCGGGCTATATCGTCGGAGACAACCTCGTCAACGATTGGGATAGCGTAAGGCATCATACCGATTGGTTCATCACCAGCGGGAACTCGACGAATCCGGGCGGCCGCGTGAGACAGACGGACTGGAACTGGTACGTGATGGACATTTCCGGCGAAGTGAACGGGAACCGTGACAATGGATGGAAAGAGTACTGGGTGCGGACGGTGGCCCAGCAGTTACGCGCGACGGCGTGCGACGGTGTCTTCGCGGATTCTTTCGGAATCCCCTGGAACCTCGATTTCCCACCCGATTGGCTCCTCCCCGGGGCGGACACATCCTGGATACGGCACATGCGCATATTCGGTCGTTTCGTGTCGGAATCCCTCCATGGGGAGGCGGAACGATTCTTGATCATTCCGAACCTCGGCCCGTGGATCACGACGCGCGATGTGTGCGACTACGGGGAATTCATCGATGGGGCCATGGTGGAGATGTTCGGGAGCCCCGGTGCATTCGACCTCTATGAGATCGATGACTGGAAATTACAGATGAACCGGCTGCTGGACCTCGAACACCGAGGGAAAATCGTGATCTGCCAGGCAGTGACGGTGGACGAATGGGCCGTCGACGACCGATTGTACAGCCTCGCGAATTATCTTCTCGTCAAAGGCTCGAAAACGTATTACAATCTCGCGTTCGGCGAGAACTTCTACGACCGCCTCGTGTTCTTCCCCGAGTGCACAGCGCCGATCGGGCACTACCTCGAGGAACCGCCCCATGATATCGACGACCTCCTCCAGCCGGGTTCCGATGTATATGTCCGCGAGTACTCGAACGGCTGGGCCGTTCTCAACCCGACGTGGGAACCACGGACCTTTACGCCCGCCCGCCCCTCGTATATCATCGACCGTGACCATCTCAGGACGGATCCCAGAATCGATGTACCGGAAGACGGGAATTGGCGGGATTCCGTGCGCTGGGTGGCGGTGAATAGCGTCGAACTGCCGCCGAAGGGAGGCGCCGTGCTTTTGAAGTCGCTCACAACTGCGCGCGAAAACGTCCCCGATAAATCAGGATCCTCTCTCCGCCTCCGGCATTACCCGGAGCCTTCCGGGGGATTGGTCTTCTTTACGTTGGAAGGATGCGGGAACGGAAACACTTGCAGCCCTGAACTCCGCGTGTACGATGCACTCGGGCGCACGATCGAAATACTTCACCTGATTCCGGCGGGGGACGGCGAAATGCGCACCCTCTGGAACGGCTGCGATGCCGATGGGCATCTCGCACCGCAAGGAGTGTATACCGTCGTCGCCGTGAACACTGGGAAGGAAGGGAATCTCGCAGTGGAGAGGGTTACGATCATTCGATGAGCCGCTGTGACAGAAACAAGGAGATGAACATGGGCTTTTCACCGATGGGCCGAAGGGTGCGATTCGTGTTCTGTACCGCCGCCCTCGTGTTCGCGTACGCGTATGGGCAGATCCCTACCGGCATTCAGGCATTCCACCGTGCCGGTCAGACCTTCCTCACATGGAACGAGCGAGCCGACATCGAGGACGAGTTCTATATCGTGTATCGGCACACGGTTCCGATCACGGCAGGCGAACTTTCACGGGCGAAGAAAATCGCCGTGGTCCCGGATTCCTCGGGGATGTTCCATCTCGAACGTTGGAAGGAAGAGGCCGGCATGACCCCCATCCAACGGAATTTCATCATCAGCGACCTGGGTCCGGAACTCGAGGACGAGCGGGGGCTCTTCGTGTACACGACACAAGCAGGCGAGGAGGGTCCTGCGTATTACGCTGTGACGACCTCGGTGAATGGGATAGAGGATCGCACGATCATACCCGACGTGAACGCGATGACGGGAGCAGTGCAAGAAACCGTCTCGGCCCCGCGACCGGTTCTCGTTTGGCGCTCGCAGAACGGGAAAGGGAGAGTGTACACCCAGTTCATGGATTTCAAGAACTGGAATCCGACGTTCGACGGGTACTGCTATAATTACTTCGTCAGTCTCCCCGAAGGGTATGACCCATCCGTGCGATGGCCCCTGTACCTTCACCTGGAGGGTTGGGGAACGCGATACTCGGTGGAAGACAGCCTCGGCACCCCGTGGGATTTTCCGGCGATCCAAATATGGGCGGATGAGCCTCACCAGTCCTGGTACTACGGGTTTTCCCGCGACCATGATTATGGACCGAACTGGCCGCAGAACATTTTCAGCGAACTTCCTGCCCCGACGGCGGGGGCCGTGGAGAATTTCACCGAACAGCGCTTGCTCCGTTCCATCGCAGACCTGGTCCGGGATCCTGAGTACAGGGTCGACACCAACCGCATTTACGCTTACGGGCACAGCATGGGTGCGAGCGGATCCCTTTCCCTCGGGATTCGCTACCCGAACATTTTTGCGGCCGTCTTCTGCAGCGAGCCCATGACCGATTACGGAGCGGACGAACCCGCCGTCGGGGGGGACTGGATCGCAGACTGTGCGATGAAGTTCGGGACAAAGGCGGATCGGCACCCTGTCGTGAACAGGGGCCCCGCCGCATCACACCT